>NZ_JAKUFR010000023.1:0-61189 GCF_022663555.1 Bacillus cereus group sp. BfR-BA-01381 | reverse complement strand
GCGGGCGCAACAGGTGCTACTGGTGCTCAAGGACCAGCGGGCGCAACAGGTGCTACTGGTGCTCAAGGTGCTACTGGTGCAACAGGACCAGCGGGTACGCCAATTCCTGTAACGATCGCGGCAATCGGAAACTCAAATCCACAAACCATATCACCTGGAACAAACATCCAATTCAACCAAGTGTTTGAATTAACCAATATCGCTTTCAACGATACTTCAGATACTTTAACAATTTTAGAAACAGGCGTATATGATATTAGTTTCTCAGCGTCTACAACTTTCCCAGGATCTTCACCGTTTGGGTTTGGTATTTCGTTCAATGGCCAACCACCTACTCGTAATTTCTCAACTAACGTTATCGGTAGTGCTGTTTCTTTCTCTACAATCGTTACTTTACAAGCTGGTACAACGATTGCTGTACAACCTACAGCAAACACTATTTCTATTCCAAACACAGGCGATACAACTGCAACATTATCCGTATTCCGAATTTACTAATTTTCACTCAATAAGTATATTTATAATAGTATGTATTGTTTAACCGTGCATTAAATCTCTCTTTATATAGAAAGGAGCACTTATTTGGGAGGATAAGTGCTCCTTCTTTACGTTTCTTTACCTCAAATTTACTTTAACTTAATCCTCATTTTGTATGATAAATAGTGAAGTCAAAGATATGAAAGAGGGATGAAAATGAGAGTTATGTCACTAATACGCATTTGGCTTGCACTTATGGTATGCATTATTTTATGTGTAGGATTTTTTTTAACTCTAAAATATTCCACTATATCAAAAGCAGAGAGAAAAACTGCTCCATACAAACTTCTATATACGAAACAAAGTAACATTCCTTATTCCAATGCCACAAAGAATGAAAAAAAAGTTATAAAAGGGATGCTTATTACGAAAGCTTCTAGTTCCGAGGCGTTACTCAAAATTGCTGAAACGATTAAAGATCAGTATACAAATAAAAAAATCGATGAAATTACACTTTCTATCCACAATGAAAATAGCGGTAGTTACGAAGAAGAATTACCTTACGAACCTATTAGTAAAGGCCAAATAATCGTCACATACGATTCCGAATCCTTTGGCAGTACGAATATTATACTTAACGAGTAATATCATGTATCTCAATAGATATGGATTAATAGCTAATGAAGATAGACAAAACTCTCTACCGATTAAAATTTTATGTTGTTTTTGTACAAAAAAGAGGCGAATTTCGTTATTCGCCTCTTTCTTTTACCAAAATGAAGGAATCCATTCTTTCACTTTATCAAGCCACTCTTGTTGCTCTTGTTTTCGTTGTTGTTCCTCTTCTTTCCTTCTCTTCTCTTCTTCTTTTCTTCGTTTTTCCTCTTCTATTGTAGTCAATTGTTTTTTATAATCAGCCTCAGATATGAGCGATAACTGAAATGCTTTTTGAGCTGGATTTGCGTTCGCTTTTTTCATAATATCCCGGAACATTGTCGTCGTAATTTGACTACCACCCGGAACATAATGATCGCTATCGGTTTTATCATATCCTACCCAAATCGCACCTACCAAATCTGGTGTGTATCCAACAAACCACGAATCCTTTGCACCGGTGCTCGGGCCATTTACAATTTGAGTAGTTCCTGTCTTACCTGCCGTATCAACATTATTAACTTTCGCCTTTTCGCCCGTTCCCTTTTCGACAACACCTTTTAATAAATATGTCATTTTTTGAGAAACTTTCTCGCTCGTCACTCGTGTCTCTTTCTTATACCACTTTCCAAGCGTTTCACCTTCAGCATTTTGTATCTCCCTAATTGCATGAGCTTCCACTTGAACTCCATCATTTGCAAATGTACTGTATGCTTGAGCCATTACAAATGGAGATGTTCCCACATGCATACCACCTAAAGCAATTGGATACGTACGATCTTCTGGCACTAATGGAATACCAAATCGCTCTAAAGATTTCAATCCTTTATCTAATCCAATTTGTTCTAATAGCCACACAGCTGAAACATTATACGACTTTGCTACTGCTTCATACATTGTCACATCACCGTGAAAAGTATGATCGCTATTTTGTGGTTTATATTCTTTAATGTTAAATGGTTCATCTTTTAATATATCGTATACTTCATATCCTTGTTCTAACGCTGGTACATATACAGCCAAAGGCTTTAACGTTGAGCCAGGTTGTCTTTTTAATTGGGTTGCATGGTTAAACTGTAAAAACTGATACGGCCCTCTGCCTCCAACTAAAGCTGGTACACCACCTGTTTTGGGATTCATAAGAACTACACCCGTTTGCATGAGTTGGTCTGAGCCACTATCTTTGAAATAACTATCATTATTCACAACGTCTTCTACGGCCTGTTGTTTTTTCGGGTCAAGCTCTGTATAAATACGATAACCACCTGCTAAAATTTCATTTTGTGTTAATTCGTACTTGTCCATCGCCTCTCTAACAATATAGTCTACATATTGAGAGTATTTTCCCTTGTATTTATCATCAACGCCACGTTTTAACACAAGTCCACTCTCTTTTTCTTTATTATACTGTTCGTCCGAAATATACCCTTGCTCTTTCATTAAACTTAATACGACATTACGTCTTTCAATTGACTTGTTAAAGTTTTTATAAGGTGAATACGCAGATGGTGCTTTAATCAAGCCCGCAATCGTTGCTGCTTCTGAAATTGTTAAATCTTTTACATCTTTATCAAAATAAGATTTAGCTGCCCTTTTTATACCCCAAGCACCTTCACCAAAATAAATTTGGTTCATATACATTTCAATGATTTCATCTTTCGTATACGTACGCTCTATTTTTTTTGTTAAAAAATATTCCTTAATTTTTCGAGAGTATGTGCGGTCTTGTGTCAGAAATACATTTTTCGCAAGTTGTTGTGTAATTGTACTTCCCCCTGCTACAACTTCTCCTGCTGTAATATTTTTAAAAACTGCACTTATAATTCCACTATAGTAAATCCCGTGATGGTTAAAAAATTCCTTATCTTCTACTGCAACAATGGCCTGAACCATAATATCAGGAATATCTTTCTTTTTTACGCCTTCTGTTTTAGAAGAAGCTAATTTAGTCGCAACTTCATTATTTGCATCATAAATTAAGGTCGGCTGCGGAACAGCTTGCTTTAATTCAGATATGTCTTGAATAGAAATTATTATATTTATAGCAATAAATAGAGTAGCGAGCAAACTTCCTAATACAATTAATGAATTACGAAGCTTCTTCCTCTTGTTGAACCACTCCTGCATTTTTTTTAAGTGAGTGTTCTTCAATTTCATTCGTTCACTTCCTTCGTTTGTTTACACTCTTCTTTTCAAAAGGAAGAATATACCTCCTTTTAAATTTATTATAATAACGTAGTCTTTCCTGTAGTGTAAAGCTTTTTTTTCACATTCATACTTTTTGCAAGAAAAGGACATTCTACAAGTAAGATATTCAATATCGATTATTAATATTATTAATACAACAATAAGAGTTATGTTAAGTTTTTGTAAACTTTTCGATAAAATGTTTTAAAAAACGACAGTTTTTTGTTAGAATTGACTAGCCAATATATTTTACATATATTACTTTTGTGGGGGTAACTAATAATGGTCTTTAAATCAAAAAAAGATAAATTTTCTGAAATGTTAATGAATGTTTCCGAAAATTTAAAAGAAGGCGCGCAGTTTTTCGTGGAGTATAAAATTAAAAATGCTAGCGATTTAAAAGAGTTTTCTATGCGCATGAAAGAGTATGAGTCAAAAGGTGACTCATTTATTCACGAAATCATTATGGAGCTAAACAAAGCGTTTATTACTCCTATTGAACGTGAGGACATCCTACAGCTTGCAATGAGTATGGATGATGTATTAGACGGATTAGATCATAGTGCTGGTCTATTCGAAATGTATTCTATTACAGAAGCTGATGAATACATGATTAAATTCGTAGAAGCAATTAATCAATGTGCGATTGAAATTGCAAACTCTGTTGAATTAATGTCTAACAAAAAATTAGTCGACATTCGTACAAATGCGATTAAGATTAAAGATTATGAATCACAATGTGATGATATTCGCCGTCATGCGATTAAGCACTTATTCTCTCGTGAAAAAGATCCAATTAAGATCATTCAATACAAAGAGATTTACGAAGAGCTTGAAGAAGTAGCGGATAGCTGCCAAAGCGTTGCAAACGTATTAGAAACAATTATTATGAAGAACGCGTAAGGAGTTTGATCATGGATACACTCTTGATACTGACCGTTTTAGTAGTCATTTGCGCTTTAGCTTTTGACTTTATTAATGGATTTCACGATACAGCAAACGCTATTGCAACGGCTGTTTCAACGAAAGCTCTAAAGCCTAGACATGCAATTATTATGGCAGCTATTATGAACTTTTTAGGTGCGATGACATTTACAGGTGTAGCAAAAACGATTACGAAAGATATTGTTGATCCGTTCGCTTTACAAAATGGTTCTCTTGTAATTTTAGCTGCTTTACTTGCGGCAATAGCATGGAATTTGATTACTTGGTACTACGGTATTCCAAGTAGTTCTTCGCATGCAATCATTGGCTCCATCGCAGGTGCAGCTATCGCTGCTGCTGGTTTTAGTTCATTAAACTTTAAAGGATTCATAAAAATTATTGAAGCTTTAATCATTTCACCAATTATCGCATTTGTTATTGGTTATATCGTATACAGTATTTTTAAAGTCGTCTTTAAAAACTTTAATTTAACGAAGACGAACAAAAACTTCCGTATATTCCAGATTTTCACTGCTGCATTACAAGCTTATACACATGGTACGAATGATGCACAAAAAGCAATGGGAATTATTACAATGGCTCTTATGGCGAATAGTTATCATACTTCTAGCGATATCCCGTTCTGGGTACAATTATCTTGTGCCATTGCAATGGGTCTTGGTACTTCTGTCGGCGGATGGAAAATTATTAAAACTGTCGGTGGACAAATTATGAAAATTCGTCCTGTAAATGGTGTAGCTGCTGATTTATCATCATCTCTTGTTATTTTCGGGGCAACATTCATTCACTTACCAGTTAGTACGACGCACGTTATCTCTTCTTCTATTTTAGGGGTTGGTGCTTCTCATCGTGTGAAAGGTGTAAAATGGGGAACTGCAAAACGCATGTTAATTACTTGGGTTATTACACTTCCTATTTCAGCTTCTTTAGCTGCTTTATTTTACTCTTTATTACACTTAATCTTTTAATTAAAAGTCGTCTTCCTTATTTTTCTAGGAAGACGACTTTTTTGTGAACAAAGCTTTTTCTCATGAAAAAGCGTGTATAATAATTGGTGGATAAGTTATATAGAGGAGTTGGCAATTTTGGAATACATCATGTTACTTTTCATCGGACTAATCGCCGGGACAGTCGGGAGTCTAGTCGGACTTGGCGGCGGAATTATTATTGTTCCGTTATTAATCGGATTACACAGCCTATCACCACAACTTGCAGTAGGAACCTCAATGGTAACAGTCGTTTTCACAGGACTATCTTCCACCCTTACTTATATGAAGCATAAACGAGTAGATTACAAAAGTGGACTTATTTTATTTATCGGGAGTGGCCCGGGTGGTATCATCGGCTCGTGGGCGAATAAATTTTTAAACCAAGATACATTTTCTTTATATTTTGGGATTTTTCTTATTTTTGTCTCCATTCTTCTTATGTTACGAGACAAATTAAAACCCCTTTCTTTATCAAATATGACTGTAATCAAGCGCTCTTTTACAGATAACGAAGGAAACACTGTACACTATCAATTCCCACCGCTTCTCGCTATCTTTATCGCCTTTATAGTTGGTTTTATATCTGGGTTATTTGGAATTGGTGGCGGTGCTTTACTTGTTCCAGCAATGATGCTACTTTTTGCATTCCCAGCACATATTGCTGTAGCAACTTCGATGTTTATCGTATTTCTATCAGCAATTGTAAGTTCTGCAACTCACATCTCACTTGGAAATGTCAGCTGGATTTACGCATTAATTCTTATTCCTGGTGCATGGGTTGGTGGAAAAATCGGGGCGTATATTAATACAAAATTAAGCGGTAACGCCGTAATTAATCTATTGCGTATCACATTAATTATTCTTGGGACTAGATTAATCATTACTTCTTTTTTATAACGTGTTCTTTTTAGAATGCGTTTTTTCTTATACACATGAATATAAAAATCCTCCTAAGAGAACAAATAAAATTAGACAAACACATAATAACATGTAATTGGAAATATGTACTTTCTTCACGTTGACCACTCCTATAACTGCGACTGTTATCTTTATGATAGCGAAAAAATAATTTACTTGCAGTTACAAAGTGCTAACAATGCAAAATCATTTATTACAAATTTTATCCTTATATTTCATTTCTTTGTATATTCTATCGTTTTAATAAAAAAAGATGTCATATTGACATCTTTTTTAGTGAAGAAGTGACCATCCCATAAAGTCTTCATGTACTTGGCACGCCCTCTTATCGTTTCGATCATATAATTCAGCATAACTATCTGTTTCTTCATCATAAGCCATCGTATAAATAATTTGGCCATCTACTTCAACGGATAACACGACTCCACCTTTCATCTCTTCTACATGAATGATGGCATTCGCCGGAATTCTCATATCCGTCATTTTTATCGCATCTAACAATATACTAAACCCCCTACAGCGTATTCATTGCTAGTACTATTACACACTAAATAGTATACTACTGTAATAGCATATATTTCGTCAATGAAATTGCTGTTTAAATAGCATATTGTCTTTATACATATACACTAAAAAAATAGAAATGTTTAATAAATGGGGGGCTAACATTGATTCTACACAAAGGAGATGTACTATTCCGTCAAGGTGAGGACGGTCCTTTATATTTTATAAAAACAGGTTTATTAAAAGTAGTAAGGATAGAAGAAGATGGAACACCATTTCTATTCAACATTATCGTTCCAGGAGAAACGATACCTCACCATTCCTTAATTTCACCGAAGGAATATCACGGTACAGCAATCGCTTTAATGAAAACAGAAGTTGAACCTATAATTAGCAATGAGTGGTACAATCAACTTCAAGCGGATCCTGCATCATATGCAAATATCGCTATGCAATTACAGTCAAAATTAAGAATGATGCAGCAACGTATCGACCAATTGACGACCGTCTCTCCAAAAGAACGTCTTCATCGCTTACAAGAATGGTTCACACTATATTTAGGTGACATTCCTATATATGAAATATTAACACAAACTGAAATTGGTCAGCTCATCGGTATACGCCGCGAAACGGTAAATCGACTATTGCGAGAACAAATAAAGTGAAACTTTAATCAGTGGGGGGTTCTTCATCCCCCACTGATTATCAGCCCTCACAATCGGACTTTTATGGGCAGTTGATTCCCCACCTAACTTCTTTGCTTTCACTGCATTTTGAGGTGGGGGTCTTACTGCCCATTAAAGCGGGATAAAAAACGAGGTGAAATAATACCTCGTTTTTTTGCTTCTTCAAACTCCATCTATTGTAAGCTTGCTGCTGGACCGAAAAATTCATAATGAATATGCTCTTGTTTCACACCTAAATCAGTTAGTGCAGCATTTATATGCTTCATAAATGGTACTGGACCACAGAAATAAAATTCTGCTTCCGTTGTCGGAATAATCGTTTGCAGCCATTCAGCTTCAATCAAACCTTCTTTATCAAAGTTTTTCATTTCCAAATCTTTTTCAGTCGGCGCCGAATAGCAAGTGTATGCTTTCACTTGTTCGTATTCATTATCTACTGCCTCAACGTATTCTTTCATTGCATGTGTATTACTATTTAGTGCTGCATGAATAAAACATACATTACGTTTTGAATCTTGTTCAATTAACGTATTTAGCATACTCATCATTGGTGTAATACCTACTCCACCACTAATTAGGACAACTGGTAATGTTGAATCCATATTTAATACGAAATCTCCCGCTGGTGCACTTATTGGTAACATATCGCCTTCTTTTACATGATCATGTAAGTAATTAGATACTTTACCGTCCGGTGTATCTACACCTTTTTCTTTCTTGACACTAATACGATAATATTCTTTTCCAGGAGCATCTGATAAGCTATATTGACGATTATGTGTATATGTTTCACCCTCGATATTGATTTGAACCGTTACATATTGTCCTGGGATGAATGAAGAAACTTTCCCTCCATCTTCAGTTTTCAAATAAAATGACGTAATAACATCGCTTTCCTTCACTTTTTTTACAACTACAAAGTTACGGAAATCTTTCCATCCACCTTCTTTATGTGCCGCTTCTGCATACATCTCTGCTTCAATACTAATGAATGCATCAGCAATGACACCATAAGCTTCTCCCCATGCGTTTAAAACTTCATCAGGTGCACCTGCAACCTCTTTAATTGCGCGTAGTAAACATGTACCTACAATTGGGTAATGCTCTGCTTTAATACCTAAACTTCTATGCTTATGACCAATTTGTTTTACAACTGGAATAATAACTTCTAAATTATCAATGTACGTTGCAGCTGCATAAACAGCATTCGCTAACGCTTGTTGTTGTCTTCCCTTTTTCTGATTTGTATGATTGAAAATATTCAATAACTCCGGATGTTCCGAAAATAAAATTTCATAAAATCTCGTTGTAATTTCAACGCCTTTTTCCTGTAATAATGGTACTGTTGACTTTACGATTTCAATTGTTTTTTCACTTAACATTGTATCCCACTCCTCTATTTCCTTAACTGTTTTTAGTTTAACCGAATTGTATAATACAGATTGTGATTTTAATCACTATTAACATGGTGTTTTTGTGAAAAATATATGAACATTGCACTTACAAAAGAAAATAAGCTAACTAGAATACTAGCTAGCTTATCATTTCGACAATATTTTTCTATACATTCCTCGTTGGCAAATGTTCTTGTAAAACCATATACCCTTCATAAGCTGCGTAACCGAGTATAGCCATTAATCCGATATAACAAGCAAATGCTGTCCATTTCGTCTTCGTATCCACTTTGTAATAGTTTTCCTGTTGTCTCTTGTCTGCATCCCATTCCTGTAATTTTCTTTCTGACATTTCAAATGCTTCTCGTATATGAATTGTATGTGTTTCTTTTTCATCTTCATATGGGACGTAATCAAGTGGCTCAAACTTTGGTAAAAGATACTCTAACACTTCAATCTTTTGAAGTTCTCCTGTTTTTAATTCTTTCTCTCTTTCTTTTTGCCTTAATACATTTATTTCATGTTGCATCATATATATATTCCGATGCACTGCACCAGTTTCTTTTAACTCTTCTTCAAGCCTTGCAACATATTCTTTCATTCCATCAATTTTATATCCTAATTCCTTAATTGGCTCATCTCTCTTTATTACTCTATACAATTCCATACAGCCGATAATAAAAATAAATCCGCCTAAAATACTTTTAAAATAAATTGAATACCCAAGTAGTAAAACAAGCCCCGCTCCCCAAATTTTCGTACTTACAACTGAAATAATCCGTCCCCCGTCTAACGGAGAAACCGGAATTAAATTAAAGAAATTAATCATACTTCCGAGTAAAATAATGAGCGCCCAAAATGGCTCTTTCGTTATCATATAAAGTGGAATAGCCGGTAAAAATGAAAGTAATCCGAAAAGAGGTCCCATATAGGCAATATATGCTTCATCTTTTGCATTTTTAGGCATCTCTTTCATCCCAATAAGAGCGCCCATAAATGGAATAAATATTGCTGGCGATGTTGGTATACCTTTTCTTTTCGCAGCCCATAAATGGCCCATTTCATGAATAAACAACAAATAAATGAGCGCTACCCCAAATTTCCAACCATATATAACTGCGTACGCACCAAGTGATAGAAACATACTAAATACCGTTGAAAACTTTGCTAATTTAAAAATTGCAAATACCCACTTTAACTTAGAAAGTAAAAATAACCCTATTGCAACAATAATTCCCCATAATCCTTTTTTATTATTTTTCATATTCCTCTCCTTTATCTTTCATTAATGAATGATATACATTCATCAAAGCCTGTTCTTTTCTCTATTATGACATATTTTTTTCTATTGTTAGAAATAATGTTTATATAATCCATTTTTAGCCAAAAATATAAATAAAAGGAGGTGCACACAATTGAATTTACAATCGCTCATAATAGGAGCTCTATCTTTTTTAGCCTCAACTCTTATTTTTTATACCGTTAGTTACGTATTATTATTAGATTTGTTGCCCAATCACGTATTTATTGCCCTTATCATCCTTTCCGCTCTTATGATTTCTTTTCTTATTACACGAAAATCAATGAATGAGCCATCTGCAAAAGCAAAGTAATAGAGAGGGGATTTTCCCCTCTCTATTATCATTTCCTAGGAAAGTTCATATAGAATTGACGAGTTACATTCATCCCGATCCGTAAAGGCTAAATAACGTTTCACTTTATCTTTGTAAATTCATTTTTTCACCATAATCTTTAACAATTTGAATAATATTTTGAAAAACACCTATTTTTTCTTGTTTACTATTTAATATATTTAAATCATAATTTTCATAATATGTTTCTAATGAATTTAATTGTGATTCTGAAGCACCTTGTACAGGAACAGTAGCATGCAATTCATACTGTTTATATCCTTCCTTTACCTTTTCTCCTAAAATTTTTTCACTCTCTTTTGCTCCAATTAATTTTTGAACTTTTTCTGGAAAAATGACCTGCAAATAGTATTCTTGTTCCTTCTCTAACTTGTTGTATAGTGATTGTGAAATCGTATACCGTACTGTATAATTCACTTTTTGATCGCCCGCTTTAATATGGAACGCGGTAATCTGCAAATCTTTTTTTGTTACTTCCTTTAAAGGACCTGCCTGTGTTTCATCTTCTTTTTGTTCTGATACATTTGGAAATATAGCCAAAAGCTTTTCTGTATCTTTTTTATTCAGCATATACATTGCTTTCTTATGTTGTACCCATCCTCGTCTGTCTTCTCCTCTTAGCCATGCATAATACGTTTCTTTCTTCCCATCTCTACTAATTTGTATTTCATATTCAGGTTCACCAAAGCTACCTGTTATTTCTTGTTTCTCAGCTTTATCTATAATGTCTATTACTACCTTAGCTTCTGATTCCTGTAACTTTTTCTCTTTATGTTTTTTTTGTATAACGGTTACCTCTATTGTTTCTTTCACTTCATTCACCGTCTCTTCCACTTTTTTTGTTTCTTTTTTTTGCTCAACTTGACTACAAGATGCTAGTAACATAACAAATAACAGCAATACATATTTCCTTTTCAACTTAATCCTCCTTTTACAATAAGAAACTCTTATAATCTTCATACAAAAAACAAAAACGTGACACACTATAAAATACGCTATACTAAGCATTGAAAGGAGGTCTTTTTCATGTCCATTAATTTTCACGATGCAAATAATAAATACACATACGCACAGCGAAACGCCCATATTTCTTGGAGAGAAATGATAAAAAATATTACAGACGTACAAAATAAACGAATAATTGATATCGGCTGTGGTGGCGGGATTTATACGAAAGAACTTGCTCTTATGGGAGCAGAAAGTGTTGTTGGGCTTGATTTTTCAAAAGAAATATTACAGGCTGCAAAAGAAAATTGTAGCGGATTTTCAAACATTTCTTTCATTCAAGGTGATGCACATAGCGTCCCATATCCTAATGATACATTCGACATTGTTATTTCGCGCGCAGTTATTCATCATTTACAAGACGTTCCTACATTTCTACGTGAAGCTTCTCGTATATTAAAGAAAAACGGTGTACTTATTGTACAAGACCGAACTATTGAAGATTGTACGATCCCTGGAAGTCCAGAACACATCCGTGGATATTTTTTCTCTATCTTCCCAAAACTCATTGAAATAGAATCAAAAAGACGTCCAAAAACCACCAAGATACAGCAAGAATTACAAAAATATTTTCTTCACGTTTTCCCCACTCAAACACAATGGGAGATACGAAAAATACATGATTCTGTAGAGGCATTATTGCAAGATTTATCACCTCGAACAGGCCGATCCATTCTATATGAACTAACAGATTATGAACTTTCTCAACTTCTACAACAAGTAAAGACCGCCTTACAAAACGTCTCTCCTATTATCGAAAGAGATCGTTGGACCATTTGGAGCGCCATGAAGTTGTAAGGAAGGAAGCCTCACAAAATAATGTGAGGCTTCCTTCTTTCATAATCTAATTTTGCAACACTCTTGATATCCTCCACTTCTGGCCTGTGCACTTCCACACTTCGGACATACTAAATATCTAGACTGATTTGTCAACAAACTACCTTTTTGAAAGAGTAAAACTTCTGCTTGTTTAAACGAACGCGAATAATATAACCACATAAAACCAATTATAGCAATAATGCCAAATAATACTCCCATCGCAAGCATTTCAGTCACCTCTTTTGGTTTGTTCTTTCCAGCAAGTGGATTGTTGTATTATTCTCTCTAAATTCAAACAATCCCTTCTTTACTCCTATAAATATCAACTTTCTCTATAATATTTACAATTCTCCGCAAATTTTTACTTCTGTTTTACAATTCAATTTACATCAACTATTCATTTCAAAACAAATAACATTTCCGCATAGATATATTTTATTAAAAAATATATTGACTTTCTAAAAAAAAAATGTAACAATACTGTCAGAATACTTGAATAAAAATTCATTGACGAGAACGAGTACGTTATAGAACTGTTCCCCAGAGAGTTGGCGATTTGCTGAAAGCCAACGTTCAGTGCGTAGCCGAAAATCATCTCCGAGAAGTAGAACCGAATGTTATAGTAAGTTCTTACCGGCTGTCCCCCGTTACAAGGAACACGTATCATGTTGTACGTTGCAGAGCCGTATACATATAGAATTATTTCTACATGTATAAATTAGGGTGGTATCGCGGGTAAATATAACTCGTCCCTTTCTTTAGGGACGAGTTTTTTGTGTTCTTACAAATGAATTTTAAAAAAGGAGGAAAAACAATGAACACTGTATCAAAAAAACATATTTTTTTCACGGGTCTTATGCTATTTTCTTTATTTTTTGGGGCAGGTAATTTAATTTTCCCTCCCATGCTTGGACAAAATGCAGGCGAAAACTTTTGGCCGGCAATGATTGGATTTTTACTAACAGGAGTCGGTTTACCACTACTAACAGTTATCGCAATTTCTTTATCAGGAAATGGTATGCAGCAACTTGCAAGTCATGTTCACCCATTATTCGGAATATTCTTTACGGTAGTTGTATACATCGCCATTGGTCCTTCTATGGGTATTCCACGCGTTGCAAATGTCGCTTATGAAATGGGCGCTAGTTCTTTCTTACCAGAAACGATTCGCTCTAGCAACCTCGTACTTTTTGTATATACAATCATCTTCTTTGCTATCGTATATTGGCTGAGTTTGAATCCATCTAAACTTGTAGATCGTATTGGAAATATATTAACACCTATTTTATTACTCTCTATTTTCTTATTGTTTGTTAAAAGTGTATTTACACCACTTGGACAATCAGGACCTGCAATGCAAGAGTATCAAACTTCTCCGATTTTCAAAGGCTTTATGGAAGGATACTTAACGATGGATACCATTTCAGCACTTGCATTTGGAATTATCGTTGTAAATACCATTCGCTCTAAAGGTGTAAAGGATCGTAAATCCATTGCTATCGCAACAGCCAAAGCTGGACTTATTGCTGCTACTGGCCTCGTACTTGTATATGGTGCGCTTGGCTGGCTCGGTGCAACTAGCGTCTCGCTCGGATATGCAAAGAATGGTGGACAATTACTTACTGTGATCGTACAACAATTATTCGGTCCATATGGTCTGCTTTTATTATCTCTTATCGTTACACTCGCTTGCTTAACAACATGTGTTGGACTTGTATCTGCATGTAGTCAATATTTCTCAACATTATTGACTAAATTTTCATACAAAACATTCGCAAGTATCATTTGTGTATTGGGATTATTAGTTGCCAACTTAGGTTTAACAAAAATCATTTCCATCTCTGTTCCAATTCTACTTGTTGTATATCCAGTTGCGATTGTACTTGTTCTACTATCGTTACTGCATAAATATTTCGGTGGATATCGCTCTGTTTATGTAGGTGCTTTAATTGGCGCAGCAATCGTAAGCGTATTTGATGGATTAAAACAAGGTGGTATTTCAGTTTCATTTATCACATCATATTTTGAATTTATCCCTTTATATAATGAAGGAATAGGTTGGCTAGTACCTGCATTAATCGGAGCTCTTATCGGCCTTACAATCGCTAAGCTAAGCGGCGCGAAAAAAGTTCCCTTACTCACCGAATCTCGTGAAATAAAAGCATCCTAAAAAACTCCCGAAAGGGAGTTTTTTTACATTTGATAAGCAGTATGATTAAAACTGCTTATTTTATACGCTTTCGTATAATAATCGATATTTGTATCCACCGTTTCTACTTTGACAACATCGTAGCACTCTTCTTGCTTTATTAAAAATAAATAGTACTCTTCTGTCGCCTCAACAATTGCAATTTTATCTGTTTCAACATTATATTGTTCACAAAGCGCTTGTAATGCGTTCACATAATCCCCTAGTTTTTTAGACTTATCCATACCGAATATAGTTTGAACTAGCATATACATTCTCCCCTTTGTATGTACTGTTAACAACTTAATGATAACGCTTACATTTATTAGCGTCAATAAAAAGATTTTGTACAAACTAATAACCAGTGGGGACCACCCCACTGGTTAAAATTTCACTTTATCATTTCGTCAATTGATGTCGAAACGCATAAATAACCGCCTGTGTCCGGTCACTTACATTTAGCTTATTTAATATATTGCTCACATGTGTCTTTACTGTTTTGAGGGCAATAAACAACTCGTCTGCAATCTCTTGATTACTTTTCCCCTCTGCAATTAATAACAAAATTTCAGACTCTCTTTCTGTTAACTCCTCATGCAAAGGTTGTTCTTTCTTCTGACGCATACGAGACATCATTTTACCAGTAACTTTCGGCTCTAATACCGTTTCTCCATCATAAGTAGCTCGTACAGCGTCTGCTATATCACTCGCTCTTGATGTTTTTAATAAATAACTTGTCGCTCCGGCCTCAATAACAGGATACAATTTCTCATCATCTAAAAAGCTCGTTACAACTACAATTTTTGCTTCTGGCCATTCTTGAATAATAGCACGTGTTGCTTCAACACCATCCATCTCATCCATGACAAGATCCATCAAAATAATATCCGGCCTTAATTGCAAAGCTAACTCTGAACCTTTTCTTCCATTTTCAGCTTCTCCAACTACTTCAATATCTGGCTGCGTTGATAAATATGCTGATACACCCATACGAACCATTTCATGATCATCCACTAGTAATACTTTAATCATGATTCTCCCCCTCTCTCAATCATAATCGGTACTTTTACTTCTATTTGTGTACCTTTATTTGGAAAACTAAGTACCTTTAATGTCCCACCAATTTCATGAACACGCTCTTGTATTGACCTTAATCCGTAAGAACCAGCCTTATTCACTCCTACTTTAAACCCTACACCATCATCAATAATTTTCAATATTGCATATTGATCAATTTTTCGAAGACGCACTTCCGTTTTCTTTGCCTTCGCATGACGTAAAGTGTTAGATAGCGCCTCTTGTACAATGCGGAATAAGTGATCTTCTACACCTTTTTTTAATTGAATCGGTTCAATTAACCATTCAATTTTCATATGTTGCTTTCTAGATAGTTCTGTTAATAATTCTTCTATTCCTTCTGTTAGTTTCTTACCTTCTAACTGTACTGGGCGTAAATGAAGAAGCAATGCTCTCATTTCTGACTGTGCATTTACAACCATATTTTCAACGAGCTGTAACTGCTTTTTCGTCGTTTCTGGAAATTCAGCTACTTGTTCATTAATAGCCGACATCATCATCGACATTGCAAAAAGCTGCTGACTTACAGAATCATGCAGCTCCCTCGCCAATCGATGCCTTTCTTGGGAAATCGCTTCTTGTCTCATCTCTTCATTCCAATGAGCTCGTTCATTCGTTACCTTTTGAAAGAGTCCAGCTTGCTCCTCTAATCGACGAGCCAGACCGATTACTTTTCGTTCCACTTCATGAAATTCATCATCTGCAGTAAACGAAACATCACTCGGAAAATTCCCTCGCTCTACTTCAAATAGAAACGTATTTAATCCTTGTATACGCTGCTCTATATAGTAACCGATTGCATATCCTACAATTCCCCCGATAAGTAAACTTGTAGTCATAATAAACAAGCCAATTGGAACAGAAGCGATGGATTCCTTCCATAATAAATCATATACTTGTTGCTCGCTTTTCCATACATATACAATTGTACAAATGAGTGCGATACTAACTGAGGACAACATAGAATAACGAATATACATCCACGAAATATTTTTTTGTTTCTTCATTATACTTTCCTCACTTCCGTATCGCCTACGACAAGCGAAGAAATAATTTTAATACGACGAGGAGCCTCTTTATACTGCTCTGTTCTAAATGTAACATTGCGGTTAAACCCTGTCTCCTCATGACCTGGCAAGAGCACACGTCCGACAATAACAGAATGATTTAAAGACAGTTCAATATCATATGGCACATATAAACGAATATTACCAACGACACCCCGAATAACAATTACCGTTTCTCCTTCTGGAATCATAGCAGTTGTTAAATCTATTTCCACATCACAAGCACCATATTGAACATTAATATCCTCAAGTTCATAAATATGATCCATCATTCGTACATTGCCTACAAACATATTTTTTAAATATGGTTCTGTACGATATATTTGCTTCGCTTCGTCTATAATCCCTTCTTCTTTAATTTCAACCTTCATTGCTTTTTGCTGATGCCCTTGTTGAATCAATTGATAACCAATTAAAGCTAAACAAGCAAATACGACAAGAACAAATGCTGCTGATGAAAATAAGAAGAATAAAAATACGATACCACCGACAAATAAAAATACATTTCCCCGTACATAACGATTCTTTTTACGATAATGCCTTCCAAACATAAGCATAATAAATGCAAAAATGAGACCACCTGGTTCAAAATGTCCAAGTATCATATCAAGAAAAAGACCGAATCCAAATATGATGAGGAGCATCCCCATTAATTGTGTCTTTGAAAAATGTTTCTTCATTTCAGCTCCCCCCTTCTTGTCACATATACATAGAAGAAAAGGCATTGCTTTCCAACACCTTTTCTCCTATCACTATATCATAAGCCTGTTTTATAATATACTACTATTATTTTGTTAACTCTTTCGTTAACGATACATCATTCTTTTCTTTCATTTCACGCTCAAGCTTTGCAATCTTCATATCAAATGTGTCACGTTCATGCTCCTCGTTCATACGAGTTTCTAAGTCGCGAATATGATCTTCAATTTCTTCAAAGCGTAAGAATGGATTATTTTCATCCATTTTATGCATCGCAGTATTCATACGACGATTTGCATGTGCCATATTTTCACGTGCCATTAATTCCATACGTTTTGCGTGCATTTCTTTTAATTTATTTTTCATTTCAGAAAGACGACGCTCTAGCTCATCAATTTGTTCTACAACACCTGCATACATTTCTTCTAATCGAGTTACTTGCCCTTCATAATAAGCTACTTCTTCTAATGCACGCTCATGTAGTTGTAATTCGCCTGCTTCTTGAGCGATGATCGCTTGCTTAGATCTTTTATTCACGAAATAACGTGCTTGCTCAAGCTCACGAGCAAAGTTAGATTTTAATGTTTTATGACGCTGAATTAACTTCTCAATTTTTGTTATTTCACGCTCACTATCACGTAAATATTGGTTTAACATAGCAATTGGGTTTTTTCTTTCTTTCTCATCTAACACATTATGAAAATCTGCTAAAATTGCATCGCGTACACGTCCGAATAAAGATTGTTTCATTATAATCTTCCTCTCTTCTACTTTATAAATTTGATTTGATTGATTTTATATTAGTTTTTCATTAACTTGTTCCACTCATCTTCAAAGTTACTATATGGTTTAGAACTTTCTGGAGCAGAATCAACAACTACATCTTTTTCTTTTTTCCACTCACGGTATCCGTAGTATAAAACTACTAATGCTGCAATACCGATTAATGCTGGGGAATGCGAAAGGGCGATGGACAAGCCGATCAAACCAACAATACCCCAAGCTAACTTTCCAAAAAATGATTGTGCTCGCACAAATGATTTATAGCTCCAATACACAACTCCTGCTCCGATTGCGAATCCTACAATACCAGCAAGACTACCAAGAGCAATTAAAGCTAAAATACCAGCCGCGATAAACGCTAGAAATTGTTTCATCTTGTGCTTGCCTCCCTTCGATTTGATACTCTTATCTTAACTATTTTTTCTTTTTTCCATAACGAGCTTAAGAACCGTTTTTAACTCAGACTTAAGACCGAGTTGCATTCAGCCTTTTGTAAAAACATACGGTAGCATAGGATCATTCACTCTTTTCCCGCACATAAAAAGCCGTACAGAGAACATTCTCTGTACGGCTTTCGTTACTTTTCATACACTTCATTTTCATTATGCTGTTTTATGATACTCTTTCTTTTCCGCTACTTTAGAAAACCTCGGAAAACCAATTAATATAGAAATGATTCCACATACTCCAACTAAGATTGGATAAAACGCATATGGTAACAGTTCAATTGGAGATAACGCCGCAAATCCTGCTGCTGTTAACATTTGCGCACCATACGGAATCAATCCTTGCACACAGCACGAGAAAAGATCTAATACACTCGCTGATTTACGAGGATCAATTTCATATTGATCTGCAATGTTTTTCGCAAGCGGACCTGTAAAGATAATAGAAATTGTATTATTCGCTGTACACATATTCGTCATGCCTACTAAACCAGCGATACCGAACTCTGCTCCTTTTTTTGAACGAATGTTACGCGTTAAAATATTCATTAAATATTGAATGCCACCATTATATTGAATCAATTCGACCATACCGCCAATTAAAATAGCAAGTAATACTAACTCCATCATACCGCCCATTCCAGTCGTTACACTTTTAAAGAAACTCTCTAACGTATAACTTCCATCTAAAAGACCGATAACCCCAGATAGTACAGTTCCACCGGTTAACACGATAAGTACATTCCAACCAAGTAGCGCTGTAATAAGTACTCCTGCATACGGTAAAATTTTTATCCAGTCAAAGCTATGCGTTTTAATCTGCGTATCGCTTCCTAAAGTAATGATTACTAATAGTACAATTGTAATAATAGCTGCTGGTAATACAATTAAAAAGTTCGTTTTAAACTTATCTTTCATTTCTGTTCCTTGTGAACGTACAGCTGCGATTGTTGTATCTGAAATAAATGATAAATTATCACCAAACATCGCTCCGCCAACAACAGTAGCCATCGTAAGTGCAATTGAGATATCAGTTTGCCCACTAATACCTACAGCAATTGGTGCTAATGCAGCAATTGTTCCCATTGAAGTTCCCATCGCTAATGAAATAAATGCTCCTATAACGAAAATGCCAGCTACGATAAATCCTTGTGGTAAAATTGATAAAGCTAAGTTAACTGTAGAATCAACGCCACCCATCCCTTTTGCTGTTTCAGAAAATGCTCCTGCCAGTACAAAAATCAGAACCATAATCATAATGTCTGGGTTCCCTGCACCTTTAGCAAATCGTTCCACTTTTACATGAAAACTTTCTTTACGATTCATTGCTAAAGCGACTCCTACAGCAATTGAAATTGCTACAAGTATCGGCAATTTATAGAAATCACCTGTAATAATTCCAGAACCAATAAATAGCGCCAAAAATATCCCAAGTGGTAATAATGCCAAACCATTTCCTCTCGTTTCTTTCAAAGTACCATCTCTCCCTAGTTTCAACCTTTTTCTAATGAATAACAAAAGACCTCTTCCAACGAGAAGAGGTCTTATACATCTATAAGAAACGCTCTTCTCATCTTTCAAGCATATGCTTGCTGGATTTGGCACAGCACTCTGAAATCGAGTCCGCTGCCGAGGCATCGTAGGGCCAGTCCCTCCGCCTCTCTTTATAAGAAGGTTTCATATTTATTTTTTAATAATAATTTCTTCCCTAACTTTACTCGCTTACAAAACAAAAGTCAATTATTTTTTGTATAGATTTTTTTGGTAATTATACAAAAATTTGAATACAATAATCATTTTAACTTTTCGATTTCTTCTTCCAATATTGAAATCCAATAAAATTCACTATTTTTTATTGCAGCTATGATCCATTTCGTAGTGTACCAAGCTAACTCATACTCTTCTTTTGTAACATCGCCACTTTTATAAGCATCCTCTAGCTCATCTTCATCGAGTACATACATTTTACCATTCGGTAATAACACTACATCTAAATATAAATCATCAAAATATGGTAAGCCACGGTCATCTATTTCATATTCTTTCGCCACATCGATATAATATTGCACTAATTTTTTCTGATCATCTAACATAGCTGTAATCGCAAAGTTTTTACCATCTATGAAATATTGAATCCACGTATACTGATTACCAGCAATACAAAGTTCCTTACCATCATATGCTTTAAAACTAGGTTCTCTCACCTTTTTTATTTCCAGTATTCCTAGCATTCCCTCTTCTATTTGCTTAACAGTATAATCCCTCTCTATTAGTCGCTTCCACGAAGAACCGTCACCATATTTACGTTTCATTTCGTCTGCTCCCCTTCTATATAGAAAAGCCCCCACATATTATGTGAGAGCTTGTTCAAATTATAATTAAGCTGCTTGCTTATTAGAAATTTCTTTCAAGTAGGCTTTTCCTTTTTCAGCGTCATACTGACCTTCCCACTTAGACATAACTACAGCTGCTAAAGAGTTACCTACAACGTTAACTGCTGTACGGGCCATATCTAAAATACGGTCAATACCAGCGATAAAGGCTAAACCTTCAGCTGGAATACCTACTGTACCAAGTGTCGCTAATAATACAACGAATGATACGCCAGGTACACCCGCAATACCTTTTGATGTAAGCATTAATACAAGTAATAATGTAATTTGTTGTGTAATAGATAAATCAATACCATACATTTGTGCTAAGAAAATAGCCGCAATTGCTTGATATAAAGTTGATCCATCTAAGTTAAATGAATAACCTGTCGGAATAACGAAAGATGTAATTGCTTTCGGACAACCAAACTTCTCCATTTTCTCCATGATTTTCGGTAAAACCGTTTCTGAACTTGCTGTAGAGTACGCTAAGATCAGTTCATCTTTTAAAATCTTAAAGAATTGGAAAATGTTAATTCCAAATATTTTCGCTGTAATTCCTAATACGACTACAACGAAGAAAATCATTGCTCCGTATACTACAATTAATAATTTCCCTAATGGAATTAATGAAGAAAGACCAAATGTAGAAACTGTAACTCCAATTAACGCAAATACACCAAATGGTGCAAATTTCATAACTTGGTTTGTTACGTAAAACATTGCATCAGCTACACCTTGGAAAAATTGAAGAACCGGTCTTCCTCTTTCACCAATTGCCGCTACACCTAAACCAAATAATACAGAGAAGAAGATAATAGCAAGCATATCTCCGTCAGCTAATGACTTTACAATGTTTGTTGGAACAATATTTACAAATGTATCTGCAAATGAGTGACTTTGTACTTGCTCTGTCGTATGTGTATATTTCGAAATATCTGTCTTTGTTAACTGCTCCATATTTACGCCTTTTCCTGGTTGGAAAATATTCGCAATTAATAGACCGACAATAATTGCAATTGTTGTAATAATTTCAAAGTAAATAATTGTTTTTCCGCCTAGTCGACCTAATTTTTTAACATCGCCAACACCAGCAACCCCAACAACAATACTCGCTACAACAATCGGTACAACGATCATTTTAATTAATCGGATAAAAATATCACCAATTGGTTGTAAATAGCTCACCACTGCCGGATTGCCAAAGAAAATCGCCCCAACTGCAATACCTAGCGTAAGACCAATTAATATTTGCCATGCAAGTCCTATTCTTTTCATATTTGTTGTAACCCCCTCTTCGATGTGTCACTCTATCTCTCATTCTATCTATCTCTATAAAACTTGAAATTAAGAGTATTACATATTATTCGACAATTCACTACATTTTGTCCCTGTTAAAAATCATAAATCAAAATTTAAAATCTGACAACAAAATAACTTTGCCCGAACACAAATAATTTTCTTGACAAAAATAAAACCCATGTCAGAAAACCTAACATGAGAACGATTCCTTACCAGTGTTTTATTGAATATATAACTAATATTTCACTACATAAAACAAATTCACTTTTCCCTTTATTTTACAAGGAAACTCTAAAAACAAACCTTTGTTACACAAATATAAAAAATGAATCTACAGTGAAATTTATCGTTAAAAAATGATAAATTCCGACAAAACTTAGTAATTTTATAAAATTTTCTTTACATTATGGTTACAACGATAGACACTCTTCTTCTTATGATATATAACATTCATAGGGAAAGGAGCCAGACAACCATGAAAAAGAAATTTGTAGCGTTCAGCGTTTTAGCAGCAGGAACGATTTTTGCTTCCCCGTTACTTTCACCCGCATACGCTGAAACGAATCAAGATAAATTATCTAATATTCAATCTGAATTAGAAGGAAAACAAAATGACTTACAAAATAAATCAGCCGAGAAAGAACAAATAGAAAAAGAAATTCAAGAATTACAAAAGAAAATCGACGATTTAACTACTTCTATTAATAAAAACGAAGCTGAATTAAACGATACAAAAAAAGAAATTAGTAAAACACAACAAATAATTACTGAAAAAAAGAAACATATAGAGCAATTACAAACAAACATAGATACACGTCAGGAAGTTATTAAGCAACGACTGCAATCTATGCAAGAAAAACCTCGCACAAATATCATTACGGAAGTATTAACAAATTCTGCAAACATTGCTGATCTTGTTGATAATATGTACTCTGTCAGTTTAATTTTAAACAACGATACTGATATTGTGAAAAAACAAACAACTGACCAAGATGCTGTGACGAAAGAAAAAGAGGCTGTTGAGAAAAAAGAGCAACAACTGAAAGAATCCGAGCAAAAATTAGAACAAAAACAACAAGAATTACAAAATAACCAACAACAGCAACAAACTCTTATTAGCGATCTACATACGAAAGTGGCAAAAGTAGATTCAGAGATTGAAGGATTAGAAGAATCTAAAGGCATTTTAGAAAATCAGCGTCAAGCTGTTCAAAAGGCAATTGAAGAAGAAAAACGCGCAGAAGAAGCTCGTAAAGCTGAGGAAGCTCGCAAGGCGGAAGAAGCTCGTAAACAAGCTGCTACATCTGCTCAAACAGCTCAAGCGGCCCCAACACCACACGATACAAACATCGGAGGATTTATTAAACCAGCAGCTGGATCAAAAACTTCTGGTTTTGGCGTGCGCTCTATTGATAACCATAAAGGAATCGATATCGCTGCTTCAGGAACTGTTCCAATTATTGCCGCTGCAGATGGCGTTGTTATTCGCTCAGAATTATCATCTAGTTACGGAAATGTTGTGTACTTATCTCACCGTATTAACGGAAAAACATATACAACAGTATATGCTCATATGAGTAGCCGTTCTGTATCGAATGGACAAACTGTAAAACAAGGAACTCAACTTGGATTTATGGGGAATACCGGCCAATCATACGGACAACATTTACACTTTGAACTTCATCTTGGAGAATGGAATGTCGGTAAGACAAACGCAGTTGATCCATCTCCTTATATCGGATTATAAAAAAACTCGGTGCATACCGAGTTTTTTTATTTCCCCTTCACACACTATAGGCATTCCACATAGACTACAACTAAATGCCTATAGTTTACGGGGTGAATTATATGAATACACAATTACAACAAGAAATACAAGAAGCTAGAGAGACTTTTATTGGCCGGATATTTACATTTGGTGGCTCAGTTTTATTTTTAATCGGATCATTCCTCGCAGTCGTCACAGCCTATAAAGCATATAATCGTTTATTAAATACACCTACAACATAATAAAAAGACGGAGAAATCTCCGTCTTTTTATTATGCAAACATTTTAAATACGCCTATCACATTTAAAAATACAATAATTACAGTTACTGGAATAACATAACGAAGTAAGAAGAACCAAATATTAAATAATGTTTTCCCTTTCGTTTCCGTAACTTCTAATTCTTTCATTAACATTTCTTTACTCATTTTATTTGGTACGAATAGCGAAATAGCTAGTACCCCTAACGGCAGCAATACGTTACTTACTGAGAAGTCGACTAAGTCAAAGAATGTTTTCCCAAATATTTTCACATCACTCATAATTCCAAACGATAGAGCTGACGGAATTCCAACTGCAAAAATAAGAATACCAATTAATAACGATGCTGACGGACGCTTTTTCTCGTTATCTTTCGCAACAGATGCTACTACAATTTCAAGCATGGAAATCGCAGATGTTAACGTTGCAAAGAAAAATAACACCAAAAACATAATGAAGAAAAATTGTCCAAATGGTATTTTCGCAAATACTGCTGGAAGGACGATAAATAGTAACCCCGGTCCTTCAGTCGGCTTAACACCTAATGCGAAAATCGCCGGAAAAATCGCTAATCCTGCAAGTACTGTAATAAAAACAGTTAAACTTACAATAGATGTTGCTGATTTCGCTAAATGTTCTTCTTTCTTCAAATAAGAACTATACGTGACCATTACTGAGGCCCCAACTGTTAGCGAGAAGAATGATTGTCCCATCGCGTATAAAATCGTATCTGCTGTCAGTTTTGAAAAATCTGGTTTTAAGAAGAACTCTACCCCAGCAAAAGCACCATCCAGTGTTAACGCACGAACAATAATTGCAATAAACAAAATAAATAATAGCGGCATCATATACTTACTTGCTTTTTCTATCCCTTTCTCTACACCTTTACTTACAACAAAAATCGTACAAAGCATAAAGACAAATTGCGCTCCAATCGCGCTTACTGGATTTGAAATCGTCTCACCGAATAATTGCCCATAATCAGTCACTCCATTCCAGAAGCTTCCTGTCACACTATAGTATAAGTAAAGTAAAATCCATCCACCTACAACACTATAAAAAGATAGTACACTAAAACAAGTAACAACTCCCATGCGACCAATCCAAGGATATACCTTGCTATTTGGCACTAATACTTTATACGCTGTAACTGCCTCTTTTTGCGTACTACGCCCAATAACAAATTCAGCTAAAAGGAGTGGCATACCTATAAATAAAGTTAATAGTAAAAATACAAGGAAGAATGCGCCTCCCCCGCCATTACCTGCAACATATGGAAATTTCCATATTGCACCAAGACCTACTGCGGCTCCGGCTGCTGCGAGTACAAAGCCTATTTTCGACGTCCATTGCTGTGTTTCTTTCATCATAAATTCTCCTTTTCTGAATATTTAAACTTTTGTTAATTATACACTTTCATTTCATACTCGCACACCTCCTTTAGAAAATAAAAAAGTCCCCTACACGCAAATATGCATGTAGAGGACGATATATGTAATGTTAATACCGTGGTACCACCTCAATTGGATTGATAAATCCCACTTGTTCAAGTACAGGAAAAACTCCGATACTCTATCCTTTTAACGGCGGAACCCGGGTTGCCTACTACAATGTTCAACATACCTCTCGCAAGCCCATTCTGTATATTTTATCGTACCGGGCTCACACCTTACCCCAGCTCTCTGAACGTATCAAATATACATACTCTTCTTGCTCATCGATTTCATCTATTGAAGTTACTTGTGATTATAAATTATATTCTTATAGTTGTAAAGTACAATTTATTTATTATCCTATATGAACTCTTCTCTCTAATTCTTGTAAAAACAATTCTCTTTTTTGTTCATTTTGAACATATATCGACTTCAATACCTCTTGCAACAATATATTTCTCTCTCTTTTCTCTATTTGTAATTCTTTCACCTTTATTCTAACTTCGTATAAAAAATCAAGATACGATTCATACGTCTCATCATATTTATTTGCGATATCATCTCGAATTTTTTTTGCAAGTTTCGGACTCGCTCCTCCAGTAGAAACGGCTATATTAAGTAGCCCACGATGAAACGCCGCCGGAAAATGAACATTTCCACTTTCCGGATTCGTAATAACATTTACCAGCTGATTTTCTGCCGTATCTTCAGCAACCTTTTCATTCAATACGGCATCACTACTCGCTGCTACAACTAAAAAAGCACCATTAATATCACTTTTTTCATACTCCCTTTGATACCAACGAATTTTCTTTTCTTCTACAAGTTTCACTAAATTTGCATCCAATTCAGGACTTACCACAACTATATCTGCACCTTGTTTGAGTAAAGGAATAATTTTGAATCCCGCGACTTTCCCTCCACCAATGACAACAACACGTTTCTTCTCAACTCGCACTGTAAGTGGATACATATTGATCTCCCTTCAATAATTTCTTCGTTTTCTGAATTAACATATACTGAAACGCTTCATTCTTCCCTAAATATGGACTTATTTTTATCTCATCTAGCTCATATTGGCGTACTTCTTTTTCAATATGCTTCATAAGCAAACCTGTAAATAACAAGTAAGGCAGTACAACGATATTCTTTTCTTTTCGTTCTACAACTTCCTTTAACTTCTCCTCAAATTTTGGCTCTGCAGCTGCTAAATAACAAACTTCTACTTTCTTAATCTTCTCTTCCATTTGAAATAAAGAAGCAATCCAGTTTATATCTCTTAATACTTCAGGATCGCTACTCCCTCTTGCAACGAGAAGCAACGTCACTTCATTCTTATCTTCCTGTTCAATACCACTTCCGCTATACACCGATTTAACAAGTGTTTCTGATACACCAAACGGATTACCATAGGTCACTTTAACATTCAAAAATTGATTAGTTAACTTTTCCAATTCAAACGGGATATCTTTCTTCACATGACCTGCCGCTAATAAAAAAACGGGAATAACAATAATCTCTGTAGCACCACGCTTCACACATGTACGGAACCCTTCATCAATAGTTGGACTCGCTAACTCTAAAAAACAAATTTCTTGAATACTTGCCTCTACATGGTTCATACATGAAGTAATAAATGCAACCGCTTCTTCTTTCGCTGCTTTCAAGCGACTTCCATGACATATATATAAGATGGCTTTCATTTTATAACACTCCACTTACTTGATACGTACTTTCTGTCTGTTTCTCAAACCAATGGATTTTTTCTCTAAAACGGACGACTTCTCCAATTACAATCATGCTCGGATTTTGAATTTGTTCTTTTTTCGCAACATCTACAATTGTTCCTAACGTCCCAACAACTGTGCGCTGCATAGATGTCGTTCCCCGCTCAATAATAGCAGCAGGCGTACTTTTATCTTTTCCATGCTTTATCAGTTGCTCACATATGTAGGGTAAATTGCTAACCCCCATATATACAGCTAACGTCTCTACACCTTTCGCTAAATTTTCCCACTTCACTTCCTCTTCAGCATCTTCTTTTCTATGCCCTGTCACAATAGCAAAACTTGCACTTGCATCACGATGTGTCACTGGAATACCAGCATAAGCAGGAGCAGCTATTCCAGCTGAAATACCAGGAACGATTTCAAACGGTACACCTTGCTTTGCTAACGCTTCAGCTTCTTCTCCTCCTCTACCAAATACAAATGGATCCCCACCTTTTAGCCTCGTTACAACTTTTCCTTTTTTCGCATATTTAATAAGAAACGTGTTAATTGTCTCTTGCTTCATCGTGTGATAATTTGGTAGTTTTCCGCAATAAATTAAATCCGCTTCAGGCTTTGCATAAGAAAGCAATTCTTTATTCACGAGACGGTCGTATAAAATAACATCTGCTTTCTCAATGCATTTCAATCCTTTTACAGTAATTAAATCTGGATCACCAGGGCCCGCTCCAACGATATATACTTTTCCCATCATCTCTCCTCATTTCTACTATTAAAGTGAAACTTCCATCCTTATATAGGAATGGAAGTTTTCATTTCTTCATATTTCAATGTTCCTTACTCATGAATAACAAAGGCTGCGCTTTTTCGAATCTTCTTTTTTTCAAATAAAGCAATCTCCTTTACTTCTGGTAACGGTAAAAAATGTTTTTCAAGCTCAATCTCCGCCATCTTAAATGCCTGTTCTTCACTTTCAGCAACAACAACAATCGGAACAATGCTATTCACTAATACCGCTTCAAATCGATATAAATCCATATTGCCCCTCCTAAGACGCTATTACTTCTTCTAACACGTTATTTAACACTGTTTGTAATGTCTCTACACCAACACGGCCTACAAAATCATAAAACGTTTCAGCTGGTAATTTATTTTCTTTGAAATAACTTATAAATGATGCGAGTACATCAGGTAGATCCTCGCCATCTATTTTTCCTTTTAACTTTTGATTATAAGCACCACCATCTAACAACGTTCCACCTACATATATTTCAAATGCTTCAACAATTCCTTTTTCCTTCGTTTTCATTTTTACACCTTGTAATCCAATGTCAGCAATTTGACGTTGACCACATGAATTCGGGCATCCTACCATATGAATACGAACCGGAACATCGAGTGCAATTTGTGTATCTAAGTATTCGGCAATTTTTCGTAATCTTTCTTTCGTTTCTACTAATGCAAGATTGCAATATTCAATACCAGTACAAGAAACCGCGTGACCAATAAACGATTTCGGATTTGCTGATATCGCTTCAAACAACGGCTCATTTAGCAAGCCAGTTACATTTTCTGGCGGAACATTCGGAATAATGAAGTTTTGTGAATTACATGTACGAATTTGTCCATTTCCATATTGTTTAGCAATTCTTGCAATCTCAAACATTTCTTCTGCATGTAGGCGTCCTACTGGCACATTAAAACCTACATATTTTAGTCCATCTTGTTTTTGGTCTTGGACACCATAAAAGTATCCCGCATTCCAGCCTTTAAGAGCACTTTCTCCTTTACTTTGTAATGGTCCTGTATATTCTATTAGTTTCTCTTTAAACTTCTCTGCTCCCCAGTCTGCAACAAGAAATTTCAAACGAGCTAAATGACGTTTTTCACGATATCCAAAATCACGGAATATCGTAGCAATCGCAATTGCTACCGCCTTCACTTCTTCTGGTAAAACGAATACATCTAATTCATCAGCTAAATACGGACGGGCTGATAACCCACCGCCTACTTTTATATGAAAACCAACTTTTTTCTCACCATCTATTTCTTTCGTTGCAGGTGTAAATGCAACACAGTTAATCTCTGCGTTTGCTGAATTATAAATGTTAGAACTAATAGACATTTTAAATTTACGCGGTAAGTTAGAAAACTCTTCATTATGTTGGAAATAATCATATACCTCTTTTACAATGCCAGTTGTATCAAATAGTTCATTTGCATCAATACCAGCAAGTGGATTCCCCGTAATATTACGCGTTATATCACCACACGCCCCAGCTGAAGATAACCCAACCCTTGCTAATCTTTTAAAAATATCTGGAATTTGATGAATTTCTAACCAATGAAACTGAATTGCCTGTCTTGTCGTAATATCTATTACGTCACGCCCATAATCCTCAGCGATAGAAGCAAGCACTTCTGCCTGTGCATTCGTAATAATGCCAGAAGGAATATTTACACGCATCATAAAATAACCAGCTTCTTTCGGTCTTTGTAAATACAACCCTGCCCATTTGAATGCGTCCCACTCTTCTTTCGGAATAGATTCGAAGCCATTCTCTGCATAGTAAGGAATATCATTAAAGATTTCCAATCCATCTTTTTTTAATTTATTTTTCTCAGTTTGATTTAATTTTTCATTGTTAGCCCATACTTTTTCATAACTCATTTTTTATCCCCCTATATAAAACTACGCTCTTGTAAGTACTTCACGATTTGTTCTGCACATTCTTCAATAGAATACTTGTGCGTTTCTACAATTAATTCCGCTTTCTCTGGTTCCTCATACGGTGAATCGATACCTGTAAAGTCTTTAATATCACCTTTTCTTGCTTTTTTATAAAGTCCTTTCGGATCACGTTTCTCACACTCTTCAATTGGACATTTTACAAACACTTCTATAAATTCATCTGCAGCTAATAGATCTCTAACTTGTTTTCGGTCTACTCGAAACGGTGAAATAAACGCTGTAAGAACAACAGTCCCTTGATCTACAAATAGCTTCGCTACTTCGCCAATTCGTCTTATATTTTCCATACGATCACTTTCAGAGAAACCTAAATCTTTATTTAAACCGTGACGTATATTATCTCCATCAAGTACATAGTTTCCAATATTCTTTTCAAATAGTTTACGAGCAACCGCGTTCGCTACTGTAGATTTACCCGAAGCTGATAAACCAGTAAACCAAATGACAAAACTATGATGCCCATTCTTCACTCTTCTCTCATCTTTTGAAACAGAAGCTGTATGCCAAGTAATATTCGTATCCATCTCATTCTCTCCCTATTCTGTTACTACTTCTTTTTTCAATCCTTTAATTAGTACCTCTACTACCTCTTTACGACTAAATGTACTTGGTGGAACCTCACCGTTTCTTAATAGTTCTCTTACTTTCGTACCAGATAAGATGACATGATCCTCTTTTCCATGCGGGCATGTTTTCGTTGAAGCCATCGCTTCACATTTCGTGCAGTAAAAACTATGCTCAAAAAATAACGGTGTAATCCCTAACTCTTCCACTGTAAAGTTTGTAAAAATCTCTTGCGCTTCATAAGTACCGTAATAATCTCCTACTCCTGCATGATCGCGCCCTACAATAAAGTGGGTGCATCCAAAATTCTTTCTGACTAATGCATGGAATATCGCTTCCCTCGGTCCTGCGTAACGCATTGCTGCAGGAAATACACTTAAAAAGACACGATCTTTCGGATAATAGTTTTGAAGTAATACTTCATAACTTTCCATTCTTACATCAGCAGGAATATCGTCCGACTTCGTTTCCCCAACGAGCGGATTTAAAAAGAGACCATCTACAATTTCAAGAGCAGATTTTTGAATATATTCATGAGCACGATGTACCGGATTTCTCGTCTGGAATCCAACTACTGTTTTCCAACCACGTTTTTTAAATTCCTCTCTCGTTTCAATTGGATCTAAATGATAAGAAGGAAACGGATTATTTTCAAAACGTTTCGTCAGAACAATAGCTCCTCCGACGTAAACGTTCGGTCTTTCGTATAATTTTTTCACTCCAGGATGAGTCTCATCCGTCGTTTTATACACTAGTAACGCTTCTTTTTCCTTATCAGGCACAAAAATATCTTCTATTTGAATGACACCATATACATTTTCACCGTTAACAAGTTTTACTTCCTCTCCAACTTTTAGCGTCTCTGCTACCTCTTCTGTTACTGGTAATGTAATGGGTATACTCCAAACACTTCCATTACCTAAACGAAGCGTTTCTACAACCGAATCATAATCTTTCTTTCCTAAAAAACCAGTAAGCGGGCTATATCCCCCTGTCGCTAATAGTTCTAAATCACTTAACGCAATGTTATCTAGCCCAATTTCTTTTTCAATTTGTGATACATCGTATGTCTCGTCTATTCGATTTATTAACTCGTTTCTTGTACTCATTTTCTATACCCTCTCTTAGCTTTATTTTCAAATTCACCTTATTGGTAATGAAGACCACACTCAGTTTTTACTTTCCCGGCCCATCTACCATCTCTCGAATCGCCACCCTCTCCTACAGGTAACGTACATTTCTCACACCCAATACTTGGATATCCAATGTCATGTAATGGGTTATACGGCAAACTATGTTTGTATACATATCGCCATACCTCTTTCCACGTCCAATGAATGAGCGGACAAACTTTAATAGATCGAAAGCGATGATCTTGATTTATAAACTTTGTATGCTTACGGGTTTCTGATTGTTCCCTCCTCAGTCCCGATATCCACGCTTTTTCATTCGCTAATGATTCTTCTAAAGGCAAAATTTTTCTAATCTTACAACAGAGATTAGGATTGCTTTCCCATAGCTTGTCACCATGCAATCCGGCTTGTTCATCAAGTGTAAGTTCTGGCTGTTTTTCTATAATATTTAATGAAGGAAATCGTTCCCGCACTTTTTGAATTAATTCATACGTTTCTTGAAAATGTACGTTAGTATCTAAAAATACAACTTTAGCAGATGGATTTACTTGGTTAATAAGGTGCAGCAGTACCATCCCTTCCACTCCGAAGCTACATGCGTATACAATTTCACTTTTATATTCTTTATAAGCCCAACTTAATACAGATAACGCGCCTTTCGTTTCATCTTCTTCTGAAAATGAAACATCATTTTCTTCCCACGTTTCATACGTCAACATGTTTTTTCCCCCTGTAAAAGCAAAAAGACGGTTTTAACCTAATGAAATAGGTTAAAACCGCCTCTAGTTTTTCTAGTCAGCGCTTTTTACTTTAAACGTACTTTTTCACTTTTCTCTAGTTGAATGACTTTTCCATCTTGCACAACAATTGTAATTGAACCATATTTCATATCAGCAAGCATCGCTTCAATTTTCTCAGATACTTCCTCAAAATGTTCCCGTACGCTCACGCGAACAGCCCCCCTTTTTATTCATAAAAAAAATCTTTCCCATTTCGAAAAGACTGTTCGGTAATATATTTTACCTTATCTTTCAAAATGGATTCCATTTTGCTGGATTTAGCACCTTGCTTTCTATAAGCAGGTTGCCGAGCTTCGCCGGGCCAGTTCCCTCCGCTTCTCTTGATAAGCTTTGTATTTGTATTTTATCACAATTCTGATTTTTTTCAATCCTAGTTTTCCGATATATTTTAATTATTTTATTTTATAAAAAAGGAATTGCCCATCCGAACAACTCCTTTTTCCTCATTTAAACAAGTTCTTTTATACGTATGCGATCGTTCCCAATAATATTTTCATATGTTTCGCGCTCTACAACAATTTGTGATGTACCACCTTTCGCGAAAACGACAGCTGGTCTACGAATCCGATTATAATTATTCGCCATCGAGTACCCGTATGCCCCTGTACAAGAAATTGCTAGTAAATCCGCAGAAGCAACTTTCGGTAGATTAATATCCCAAATTAACATATCTCCACTCTCGCAGCATTTCCCTGCAATCGAAACAACTTCCTCGTTCTCATCATTCCCTCGATTCGCTAACATCGCTTCATAACGAGCGTTATATAAAGCAGGTCTTAAGTTATCAGTCATCCCACCATCCACTGATACATATTTCCGAATACCAGGAATGTCTTTCACAGATCCGACTGTATAAAGTGTCGTTCCGGCATCACCTACAATACTACGGCCTGGTTCAACCCATATTTCTGGCAATGGATAATTACATAACGTAAATTGTTCTCTCACCGCACTTGTTACAGCTCGCACATACGTCTCAAGAGTTAATGGTGTATCGGACTCTGTGTAGCGTATTCCGAATCCTCCCCCTACATTTAGCACTTTTACTACATAATTTGTTCGCTCTCTCACTTTTTCTAAAAATTGATGAAGAACTTCAATCGCTCGTACAAAGCCGGCTGTTTCAAATATTTGTGATCCGATATGTGAATGAATTCCTAACACGTTATAATTTGATTTTTGTAAAGCAAGCTCAATTGCTTGCATCGCTTGACCATTTGACACGCCAAATCCAAATTTTGAATCATCTTGACCTGTTGTAATATATTCATGTGTGTGCGCCTCTACTCCGGGCGTTACACGAATTAATATGTTCACAAATTTCCCATGTTGCACTGCTAAATCATGCAAAATTTCTAATTCTAAGAAGTTATCTACGACAAAACAACCAATATTCGCCTGAAGAGCCATCACAATTTCTTCATCTGTTTTGTTATTGCCATGAAAATGAATGCGCGATGCCGGAAATCCTGCTTGTAGTGCAGTATATAATTCTCCTCCAGAAACAACATCTAATGACATATTCTCTTCACGAGCTACTCGGCACATCTCCATGCACAAGAACGCCTTGCTTGCATATGCTACTTGATAAGAGAACCCACTTTCTTTAAAAGCACGATGAAACGCGCGGCACTTTCCTCGAATTGACTCTTCATCGTATACATAAAGTGGTGTTCCGTATTGTTTTGCTAGCTGCGTCGTATCGCACCCTCCAATTTCTAAGTGTCCTTGCCCATTGATTCGGCTTGTGCCGTGTAAATACATTTGAATTCCTCCCTTATTTCCTCTAAAACTCATAACCCCAATCTTCTATTCATTGCAGCACGCTTTTAGATAGACAAAAAACGCGCGGAACAATGTTCACACGCGTTTCTTATTAGGAAAAATATATATTGAAAAAATAAACGAGTTGTTATCTCCTCAAAATAAGAAACCGCATCAACATCTCCAAATAGCTCTCCATAAAATAAATCTTATGACAGTACTACATTTATTCAATGCAGTCCCAATATATGAATAAGATGGTTATTCTTATATTTCGGCAATAGTCCCTTTCAACCTATGATCACAGATTCCATTAAATCTCCCATAGCTTACTCTTTCCTATCGCGGCCTCTACCTTTGAGAGTAGATGAGGTAAGTCTATTTAATTTTCAAACATCTAATTGTTGCTATTAACAATACCAAAGGACCATTTTATTTGTCAAACAATTTTTTATATTGCTTTTTTACAGTTTAGTTTCGTATCGTTTGGTAAGCGCTTTACTGAAACCTTTGTCACTTCCCATTCGCCTTCTTCGTTATTAAATGTAATCGTTACCTTCTCAAATGGTGGCGCAATTTTCCCTGCAACACGTTCATACTTCGTTACTTCAATAACTGCTTGAAATAAATATGTACCGCTATACACTTTTTTTAAACTAATAATTTTCGGACATTGATAAGGCTTCAAGCTCCCATATTGTTTTTCAATTGCTTTATTTATTTTCGGAAATAGGACAGAATAAAGGGCATCTTCCATAAGAGGTGCATCATATTGAGCTACCGACACACTTGGTGAAGCAAAAAGTATAACACTACTGCATACTATAAAATATAATAATTTTCGCATTATAACCTCCGTATTGTTACACGATTCTTTCCGCGCACGATAATAATCATACATAGAAACTCCATTTTATTGTCTCCTACTGCCCTTTTTCTACTCAATTATTATAAAAAAGTCCACAACTCTCTTTTATTTTCGTATAATGATACTCATAGTATAATAAACATAATAATAAAGGACTGTTCGTATATATAAAATGAGGCGCTAATCAAATCGGCCCACAAGAACCGTCATGCTTTTTAGGAGAGGAGTATATTATGCTACAACGTCTGTTTCCAAAACTGCGATTCGCACTCGTTGCAGTCGTTTTATTATGGATAAAAACATATATTGTGTACAAGCTAGCGTTTGATATTAAAATTGATAATTTCTTTGAAGAATTTATGCTTTTTATTAATCCACTAGCTGCGTTACTTTTATTTTTCGGTTTTGCTTTATTTGCATCTAAACACCGAAATCGCATTATAGTTGGAATTAGTTTTATACTGTCATTCATTTTATTTGGAAATGCAATGTTTTATGGGTTTTATAACGATTTCGTTACGTTCCCAGTATTATTTCAAACAAATAATATGGCTGATTTAGGGACGAGTATAAAAGAACTCTTTACGTATAAAACATTACTGTTATTCGCAGATGCGATCATCTTAATGTTTCTTTCGCGTAAATTCCCATCATTTTGCGACAAGACGCCGCTTTCTCGCTCTGAGAAGAGAACTTTCTTTAGCGGTGTAACTGCTCTATTAGCACTACAAATTGTTGTTTCCGTTATTTATAAACCACAAATGTTCTCACGCTCGTTTGACCGTCAAACTGTCGTGAAAAATTTAGGTTTATACACATATCATCTATTTGATATTACACTTCAATCTAAATCTTCAGCTGAACGTGTATTTGCAAGTGGGGACGGGTTCTCTGAAATTAAAAACTATACAGATTCAAAAGATAAACAAGTTGACAAAAATTTATTTGGAGCTGCAAAAGGCAAAAATGTTATTTTAATTTCAATGGAATCTACACAAAGTTTTGTTATTAATAAAAAAATAAATGGAAAAGAAATTACTCCATTTTTAAATGAATTTATTAAAGATAGCTTTTATTTCGATAACTTCTATCATCAAACAGGGCAAGGTAAAACTTCTGATGCTGAATTTATCGTTGAAAATTCACTTTATCCGTTAGACCGCGGTTCTGTATTCTTTACTCATGCAACAAATGAATATACAGCTACACCAGAACAATTAAAGAAATACGGATATTCTTCTGCTGTCTTCCATTCAAACGATAAAACGTTTTGGAATCGTGATGTAATGTATCCTGCACTTGGATATGATCGTTACTTTAATTTAAATGATTACGTAGGCACAGAACAAATGTCTGTCGGTTGGGGGTTAAAAGATAAAGAGTTCTTTGAACAATCTATTCCAAAGCTAAAATCTTTACCACAGCCATTCTATACAAAATTCATTACTTTAACAAACCATTTTCCATTTCTTCTAAATCCAGAAGATCAATATGTTGATGAGTTTAATTCAGAAAGTGGTGTTGTAAACCGTTACTTCCCAACTGTTCGTTACACAGATGAAGCTCTTAAACAATTTATTAAACAATTAAAAGAAGAAGGACTGTATGATAATTCCGTTATTGTCATTTATGGAGATCATTACGGTATTTCTGAAAACCATAACGCAGCTATGGCTCAGTTCCTTGGGAAAGACGCTATTACACCGTTTGATTCTATGCAATTACAACGCGTCCCTCTCATCATTCACGTGCCTGGTCAAGAAGGAAAAGTCATTTCTAAAGTGTCTGGTCAAATTGATATTAAACCAACGCTACTTCATTTACTTGGTATTAAAACAAATCAATCAGTTGAATTTGGAACTGACCTATTTATTAAAGAAAAAGACCCTCTTATGGTAATGCGTGATGGTAGCTTCGTTTCGGAAGATTATGTGTATACAAAAAACATGTGCTATAAACGAAACACAGGTGAAGAAGCAGACATCTCATTATGTCAACCGAATATTGAAAAAGCAAAAACAGAATTGAAACTTTCCGACAAACTCATTTATGGAGATTTGTTACGTTTCGATCCTAACAATCGGTATAAAACTGGAACTATGACAACGAACTTTGAATAATACACGAAGCAACTTTATAAAAGTTGCTTCTTTTTTCACTTATTTTTCAAATCATTCTTCTATGAAATCTTTCACAAATTGGGAATTTCTTTCGTATGAGGAAGAAATTTATGGTATGATAAAATAAGTAAACTTTCATACACTAATTAAGAATTTATTACAGAAAGCAAGGGATCAGATTTTGTATAGAGCAGCTATTCCAAACTTATTTACGCTCGGAAATTTATATAGTGGATTCTTGTCAATCGGCTATGCATCTTTAGGATATTATAAATCAGCTGCTATTTTAGTACTTATCGGGATGATGTTAGATAGTCTTGATGGGCGTGTTGCTCGTTTATTACGCGTTGATTCACAAATGGGAAAAGAGCTTGACTCGCTTGCAGATGTCGTAACATTTGGTGCAGCACCTGCTGTTCTCATGTATTACACATCTTTCTCTAATTATGGAATCATCGGACTATACATAGCGGGGCTATTCCCTCTTTTCGGAGCATATCGTTTAGCACGATTTAATGTAACACCATCTTCTACTTCAATGAAATATTTCACTGGGGTACCGATTACAGCAGCGGGAGGGCTTGTTGCTTTCTTAACATTATTTTCACATACTATTCCAAAAATCGTTCTTATTACAGTATTTGTAACGTTCGCATTTTTAATGGTAAGCCGCATTCGTATCCCAAGTTTAAAAGATGTACCAATTCCACGATATAGCATCATTATTACACTATTTTTAGTGGGAATCATTATTACAATGTACCAAACAGGGTTCGGTAATTTTTCTGTTTTCTTATTCATTGCTATTCCACTATATATTTTGTACATGCTATCTCAATTCCTTAGACAAAGACCATCAAAAAGAGCAAATAAAGAAAAATAAAGAAACCTTCCGATTCCGGAAGGTTTCTTTTTATTTTGTAACGAATACTTTTTGATTGACAGGTGTTACAGGTTCTTCGCCATTTAATACAGCTAAAATATTTCTTACCGCCGTTTCGGCCATCGCATCACGCGTTTCGAATGTTGCATTTCCTACGTGAGGAGCAAGTACCACATTCTTTAATCCTTTTAGCTCTTCAGTAATTTTCGGCTCAAATTCAAACACGTCAAGAGCTGCCCCTTCAATTTCATTCGTTTTTAAAGCATGAGCAAGTGCCGCTTCATGCATAATTGGTCCACGTGAAGCATTTATAATATACGCTGTTTTCTTCATCATTTTGAACTGTTCCTCATCAATCATATGATGCAATTTCGGATTATACGCACAGTTAATTGTAATAAAGTCTGCTGTTTGTAATAATCCTTCCAATGTTACATATGTTGCTTCTAGTTCACTTTCAGCCTCAGGCTTTCGATTTGGTCCTGTATATAAAACATTCATTCCAAACGCTTTTGCACGCTTTGCAACTGCCTTTCCGATTTCTCCAAGGCCGATAATTCCAATTGTCTTACCATGTACTTCGCGGCCTAAGAAAAATAATGGAGCCCATCCGTTAAATCCAGTTGTACGGCATAGCGTATCACCTTCAGGAATTCTACGTGCAGCTGCTAAAAGAAGTGCAAATGTTAATTCCGCTGTCGCTTCCGTTGATACTTTCGGTGTATTCGTTACCGCAATCCCTTTTTCTCCGGCATATGAGTAATCAATATTATCGTAACCAGCACCGTAGTTTGCAACAATCTTTAAATTAGGTGCCGCATCAATCACTTCTTTTGTCACCTTTGTAGAAAGTAAGCTTAACAATGCGTCTTTATCTTTTACACGTTCTGTTAATTCATCTAAAGAAATTAACTCCTCTTTATCATACATTTCTACATCATGATCTTTTAATAGTTCTAATCCGATTTCGGGAATTTTTCCTGCTACTAATATTTTTGCCACTATACTAACACCTCTTCTATACAAAATAGGATAGCTCTTATCTTTCATTGTAAGAAATCCACATATAAAAACCAAGGAATTTGATTATAGTTTTGAAAATCGACACTTTTCCATAAAAAAAGAGGAGATACAAGTCTCCCCTCTTTTTACGCTTTTTCTTGCGATTGTTTTCCAAGCTTCACATCAATTGTTCCTTCTGCAACTGTATCACTAATTTGTTCCTCAATCACTGATTGAGATGTAGCATTCGTATCAGAAGTATACGCTTGTTGCTGTGCATCTTGTACGTTTTGTTTATTTTGTTGTTTCACCATTTCTTTACCCTCCTTTTTATTCTTTCTTATTTTGAACAAAAAGATGGGTTTTCATGAAAAAATCGTGATCATTTTGAAATTGTTACTTCTTCTTCTAGTAATCTCATCGTTCGGACTCGTTTCGTAAATGTAGCTAAGTGAGCAATATCATGATTACGTAACGTCTTTATATTCTCTTCCACATATTTTCCTAAATCATTCGGATAATGAGCATCTGAAGAGAGTGTAATCGGAACTTCGTGTTTAGCTAATACTTGTAAATATAGCGGACTCGGACACATTTCGCGCACAGGATAGCGATAGTACAATCCCGCATTTATTTCCGTTGCTGTATTTGTTTCTACTAATGCACGCGCAATTTTCTTATAATAGGAAAGTTGTTCATTCTCATCTAACCGATAATTAAATACTTTTATGTTGTCAAGATGAGCAATAATATCAAATAACTCAGAACGAACTGCGCACTCAACCGTTTTGAAAAACGTATCATATAAAGCATATAAGTCATGTTCCTTAAAATATTCTTTCGTATCTGGATTATCAAATCCCCAGCCATTTAAAAAATGAACAGAACCAATTACATAATCAAAATCTCCTAATGCGAGTAAAGATTGTAATTGTTGTTCACCACCAATAAAATAATCCGCTTCAATTCCAAGTTTAAGCGTAACACCTCTTTTACTCCACCGTTCTTTCGCCTCTTCAATTGCCTTTGTAAAATCATGTAGTGAAGCTACCCTTACTTGTTCTAACCATTCCTTTTGTAAACGTCCAAGCCCCGAATCACTAATATCAACATATTTTTCATAGTATTCTTTCGCTTCATAAAAACGATATAAATGATCGACAATACCAACTTCTTTTATCCCTTTTCGCAAAGCTTCTTCTAAATATAAATCAATCCATTTCGTTGTAAATGGTCCTTCATTCACACGTCTTTGCAGGCGTTCTTGTGTTTTTACAAGCCATTCCATAGAATGTTTTTCTTCTTTTAGCGGTTCATAATGTTGTAATGATTCATTTATTTTAGCTAGCCATCCTATTGAATATGGCCCTTCTTCTAAATGAATGTGATAATCCACCTTCATACATATTCCCCCTATAATGTATCTATTTCTCTTCTGTCCCCTACTCTCGAAAGCTTCCCATTTCTTTCTGTCACTTCCTCCATAATATCTTCTAATGATATATTTTTTTCGGCTAATAATACGAAGCAGTGATACAATACATCAACCATTTCTTTCACTAGCTCTTCGTTATCATTATTTTTGGATGCAATAATTACTTCAAAACATTCCTCACCAATTTTCTTTAAAATTTTATCTTCTCCTTTTGAAAACAAGTAATTTGTATATGATTCAGGAAGTGGATTTCTCTTTCGTTCTTTAATTGTTTCAAATAGTAATGTAAAGGCGTTTTTCATATGTATCCCCCTATATAATTTTGTAATGAAAACATGTTTTTTCTCCCGTATGACATGCAGGTCCTACTTGCTTTACGACAACAACAATTGAATCTTGATCACAATCTAAATAAAGAGATTGCACATGTTGGACATTACCTGATGTTTCTCCTTTATTCCATAACGACCTTCTTGAACGAGAATAAAACCATGTTCTTTTCGTTTCTATTGTTTTTTCATATGCCTCTTCATTCATATAAGCTAGCATTAAAACTTCTTTTGTACCTTCTTCAATTACAACTGCTGGTAATAGTCCTTTTGAAAAGTTAGGTTTCATAGCCGCACCTCAACATTTGCATTTCTTAACTTTCTCTTTACGTCCCCTATTGTCGCCTCACCGTAATGAAAGATTGATGCCGCTAATGCTGCATCAACTGTTGTCTTTTGAAACACTTCTATAATGTGATTAGCATGACCACATCCACCTGACGCGATGACAGGTACGGAAACACTTTTTGAAATTTCTTCTGTTAAACGAAGGTCATATCCGTTTTTCGTTCCGTCTGCATCCATACTCGTTAATAAAATTTCGCCTGCGCCTAGCTCTGTAACGCGCTTTGCCCACCTGATTGCATCCATTCCCGTATCAACTCTTCCGCCGTTCACATATATATTCCACTTATCTTCTGCTACTTTTCTAGCATCAATTGCGACGACAATACATTGTGAACCAAAATGCTCTGCCCCTTCTTCGATTAATTTTGGATTTCGTACTGCTGCTGAGTTAATTGAAACTTTATCTGCTCCAGCTCTTAGTAAATTGTACATATCTTTCACACTTGAAATCCCTCCGCCAACTGTAAGAGGAATAAATACTTTTGAAGCCGTTTTTTCTACAACATCTATAATCGTTTTTCGTCCTTCATGCGTTGCCGTAATATCTAAAAATACTATTTCATCTGCTCCCGCATCATTATATAAAGCTGCTATTTCAACAGGATCCCCGACATCTTGTAACCCTATAAAATTTACCCCCTTTACGACTCGCCCTTCTTTCACATCTAGACATGGAATAATGCGTTTTGCTAACATAACTTTGTTACCTCTAGCACTTCTTCTAAATCAATCGTTTTCTCGTAAAGAGCCTTACCAATTATGACGCCGTATATGTTCATATCATTTAACTTTTTCACATCTTGAATAGATGCAACTCCTCCTGAAGCAATAAGTCGAGTAGAAACGCTTTTTTGTAGTAATTCCAATTGCTCTATATTCGGTCCTGCAAGCGTCCCGTCTTTCGAAATATCTGTAAACACAATCGTTTGAACACCTACATTCTCCATTTGTTTTGCTAAATCAATATAAGAAATTTCAGATACATCAAGCCAGCCTCTCGTTGCTACGAAACCATTTTTCGCATCAATTCCGACGATGATTTTTTCTTTATATAGAAAAACTGCTTCTTCTAAAAATGGCTTATCATAAAGAGCAGCTGTTCCTAAAATCACTTTATCTACCCCTACTGAAAATAACTTCTCTACGGCTACAAGTGATCGAATTCCTCCTCCAACTTGCACTGGAATACGTACTGCCTTGCAAATTCTTTCAATGACGGACAAGTTTAACGACTCACCAGCAACTGCACCATCTAGATCAACAATGTGCAACCGTTTCGCTCCAAATTTTTCAAATATAATTGCTTGCGCAACCGGATCTTCATTCATTACTGTTTCTTTACTAAATTCCCCTTGATACAGTCTAACGCATCGTCCCTTTTTTAAATCGATAGCTGGGAAGATTTCCATGATTCTACCACTCCTTTAAAATTTTTCAACATTTCCATCCCTATGTCACCACTTTTTTCAGGATGAAACTGTGCGCCATATATATTTCCTTTTGCTACAAAACCAGGTACTTTTACTCCATAATCACTTATTCCATACACAATTTCATTTGGACAATCTGCGTAATAAGAGTGGACATAATATACGAAAGAACCGTCCTCTACTCCATTCCAAAGCGCTATTTCTCCTTCTTTCTTTAACTCATTCCATCCCATATGAGGAATTTTATAAGGAACCTTTAGCTTTCGAATAACGCCTGGCAATAAACTTAGCCCGTTACAGTCTTCTAGTTCCTCACTTTTTTCAAATAAAAGCTGCATTCCTAGGCAAATACCTAGAAGTGGTTTTCTGGAACGCCCAATTTCTTGTAACACACGCACTAAATCTTTTTCTTCCAATACATCCATCGCTTTTGGAAATGCACCTACTCCTGGTAAAATCACTCCATCACTTCTAAAAATCTCTTCTTTATCACTCGTTACAATGTACGCTGCTCCAATATGCTTTAATGCTTGTTCTACACTACGAATATTTCCCATTCCATAATCTATAATGGCAATCAATTACAACATCCCTTTCGTTGAATTTACACCAGTAATGTTGACATTTCTTTCAACTGCTTCTCTAAGCGCTCTACCAAACGCTTTAAATAAGGCTTCAATTTTGTGATGTGTATTACTTCCGTATAAAATGCGAGCATGTAATGTAATATTGGCAGCATGAGCAACTGCTCTAAAAAATTCTTCCGTTAGTTCTGTATCAAAATCCCCAAGCTTCGGATTCGTTAATTCTCCTTGAAATACAATATATGAGCGTCCACTTATATCAATTGCAACAAAGCCTAAAGACTCATCCATCGGTACATATGCTGAGCCGTACCTGTTAATCCCCTCTTTACTGTGCAGTGCTTCTTTCAAACAATTTCCGAGTACAATCCCAACATCCTCAACTGTATGATGCGCATCAACGAATACATCCCCTTCTGCCTCCACTTGCAAACCGAATCTTCCATGCCTTGCAAATAAAGTTAACATATGATCAAAAAAACCAACTCCCGTTTGTACAGAAACGTTCTTCCCATCATCAAGCTGTAAACTTAATTTTATTTTTGTCTCTGTCGTCTCACGTATTTGACTAGACTCACGCATTATTCTTCCTCCTCAAATCTTATTTGAATTGCTCTCGCATGCGCATGTAACCCTTCTTTATTGGCAAGCTCTACAATATGATGTTGGACATCTCTTAATGCTTCCTCCGTATAAGACAGAAAGCTTGATTTTTTCACAAAATCATCGACTGATAACGGTGAGAAAAACCTTGCCGTTCCACTTGTCGGTAACACGTGATTCGGCCCTGCTAAATAATCCCCGAGCGGTTCTGGTGCATATGCTCCAAGAAAGATAGATCCTGCATGTTTCACATAAGCTAGAGCATTCATTGGTTCTTTTATATGTAACTCTAAATGTTCCGGGGCAATTTCATTCGATAACTTTAGCGCCTCATCTAAAGAAGGAACGATAAAAATGGCCCCATTTCTCTTTATTGATTCACGTGCAATTTCGCTTCTTGGTAATGTTTCTAACTGCCTTTCTATCTCTTTTTCTACTTTTTTTGCTAAATCTATATTTGTTGTAATACAAATTGCTGTCGCTCTCTCGTCATGTTCTGCTTGCGATAATAAATCAGCAGCAATATATTTTGCATTGCCGGTTTCATCTGCAATAACTACAATTTCTGACGGTCCAGCAATCATATCGATATTCACTATTCCATATACTTCTCGTTTCGCTAGAGCGACGTACAAATTTCCTGGTCCAACTATTTTATCCACTTTCGGAATCGATTCCGTCCCGTATGCTAAAGCAGCAATTGCTTGCGCACCACCTATCGTATAAATTTCATCTACTCCCGCAAGGCTTGCAGCAACTAAAATATGTGGATCAATTCCTCCTTCTCTTGGCGGTGTTACCATTACAATCTTTTTCACACCAGCGAGTTTTGCTGGCAATACATTCATTAATACTGACGAAGGATACGAAGCAGTTCCGCCTGGCACATATACTCCTACATTCTCTAACGGCCGAATGATTTGTCCTCTAATGATGCCTTTACTCGCGCAATCGAACATGGATTGTCTTTTTTGCTTTTCATGGTAAGAAATAATGTTTTTCTTCGCCTCTTGTAACGCTTCTAAAAATGAATTCTCTACAAACAAACTCGCTTGTTTTATTTCTTCTTCACTTACACGAAACTCTTTCATCTTTACACCATCAAACTTTTTTGTATAAAAAGATAAGGCATCATCCCTACTCTCCCTTACATTTTGAACGATTTCACTTACACTTCTTTGAACAGTTTCTTCTATTATATTGGCATTTTCTCGTAGTAATTTTATTTTCGATAACGCCTTTTGAAAATCTTCAAAAACGATCTCCATTACAAGTCCCCCTATTTTCCTGACAAAATTTCTTGCTCCATCATATTTATAATACTGAATATTTCGTCTTTTTTAGTTTTTAATGCAGCCTTATTTACAATCATTCGAGCAGATATAGAATACATTTCCTCAAATACAATGAGTCCATTTTCTTGTAATGTTTTTCCTGTTTCAACAATATCAACAATCGCATCTACCAACCCAAGAATAGGAGCAATTTCTACAGAACCTTCTATTTTTATGATTTCTACATCCTCTCCTTTATCATGAAAATAGTTAGAAGTAATATGTGGATATTTCGTCGCAATACGTTTCTTCCGGTAGCTCTTCGGATTATAAGTAGGAATAGAAGCAACACAAAACTTACACACACCTACTCCTAAATCCAACATTTCATAAATATCTTTTTCGTTTTCCATTAAAATGTCTTTTCCAACGACCCCGATATCCGCTACTCCATGTTCTACATAAGTAGCAACATCTACTGCTTTCACTAAAATAAATGAGATATCTGTATTTTTACTTTGAAAGACAAGCTTTCGTCCTTTATTTTTAAGCTCTGAACAATCGATTCCAATCTGCTCAAAGAGTGGAATCACATGTTTTTCTAATCTTCCTTTCGTTAACGCAATTTGAATGTTACGCATGAAGTTTCTCCTTCTTTCTGGACTACCCATTTCTCGTTCCATACATATTCCACTAACGATTCGTTCTTTGCCTCAACGACCGTTACTATTTGATGCTTTCTTGCAAATTGAAAGGTGTCATTTAAATTAGAAAATAAAGATATCTCTACTTTTTTCCCGTCCTTTTGAAGTAAATTTCGTAACCGTTCCGCTTCTGCTAATCTATTTAACTCGTAATGAATCATAATATCTATTCTCTTTCGTTCATATGGTTCTTGCTGCTCCTGCAGCGCCTTCACAATTTGATTAACTTGCACCGCGAGTCCAACAGCCGGCAACATTTCTCCAAAATTTCCAATTAACTCATCATATCTTCCGCCACTAACAATTTCTTCTCCAATTTCATATATATACCCTTTGAAAATAACACCTGTATAATAGTCCAAATGTTGAATCATACCTAAATCAATTGATATGTACGATCCATAGCCTAGCTTGTCAATTGCTTCATATATTTCTTTCACTCTTGCGATGGCCATTTTCATTTCATTACTTGATGCGAGTTTTTCTGCTTCCTCAATCACTTCTAAATTCCCAAATAACCTTGGTAATTTCTCCAGTAACCTTACTGTTTCATCACATCGCTCTAATTTCTTTTCTCTAATAAAATTTGATAGAGCGGCATAATTTTTACTTTCAATATATGTTCTAAGAACTTTCTCTTCTTCCTCATGAATGGAGAGCTTTTTGACAATACATTTATATAACTGCACTTGCCCAATCTCTATTGTAAAAGATTGCACTTTCAACTTTTGAAGTGATTGAATGACACTTATAACACATTCAATTTCAGCTCTTACATTATCAATACCAATAATTTCAATACCACTTTGCACGATCTCATTATATTTTCCAGTAAGGGACTCATTCGCTCGAAATACATTTCCGCTATACGTCACTTTAAGTGGTGTATCACAACTCTGCGTTCCGATCACTCTCGCTAAAGGAATTGTCATATCTGGACGCAATACGATAATCCTTCCCTTTTCATCGAAAAATTTATACATCTTTTCTTCATCTATCGGCCTGCTTTGAAAGGCGAACACATCATAAAATTCAATTGTTGGTGTCCTTATTTCTTCATAACCTCTCTCTAAAAAAGTACGCCTTAATTTTTGCTCCACTTCTTCAATTAACATACATTCTTCGAATAAATAATCTCTCGTTCCATTTGGATTTGCCCGTTTCCATTTTGTCATCGAAATTCTCACACCTTTCCCTTTCTAATGTATGCTTATTTCATGCACCTAAACCGAAAATAAAAAGAGCCTTGTAGATAAAATATACCTACAAGGCTCTTTAGTAGCGTGTAGGTACAACGGGAATAACCCTTGCACCTACACGTTTTCACGCTAGGTTCAAGGGCTTTATGTATGATGATGTAGTTGTGTAAGCATTTTAATAGATTGCATTGTTTTCATAATACTTACTCCCTTTCTCCTCTAATTTTTACATAGTATATAATACTTAATTCTGAATGTAAATACATTTTAAATATTCCGTTATCTTTCAATGTACAGCTACCCTTCTTTCATACTCTTTTATTTCTTGTTCATATTGCATTGTAATACTAATTTCATCTAAACCATTTAATAATTTCTCTTTCCACATTTTCTCGATTTTAAAATGAAACCTGTGCGTACTTGTTGTAATTACTTCATTCTCTAAATCTACTTCTATTTGTTCTCTTGCATTCGTTTTGGCAAGCTTTTCTCGCATTTCTTTATCCATTACAATTGGTAACATACCATTCTTCATACAATTCATATAAAAAATATCTGCAAACCCTCCCGCGATAATTACGCGGAAACCATAATCAGCAAGTGCCCAAGGTGCGTGTTCTCTTGAAGAACCACATCCAAAATTATCACCTGTAATTAATATACTTGCTCCTTTTCTATCTGATGCATTAAGTGGGAAATTAGGGTTTTCGTGTCGTTCATTATCATACCGCCACTCATCAAATAAATATTTTCCAAATCCCGTCCTTTCAATTCTCTTTAAATATTGCTTCGGAATAATTTGATCTGTATCAATGTTATCATTCATAAGTACTGCGGCAGTACCTTTATGAATACGAAATGGCTCCATCATAACTCTCCTTTCTAATATCAACAAAATGACCATATAACGCAGCTGCTGCCGCCATTGCTGGGCTAACTAAATGTGTTCTTGCTCCTTTTCCTTGTCTTCCTTCAAAATTACGATTTGAAGTGGAAGCGCAATGCTCTCCCTCAGGTACTTGATCTGGATTCATTCCAAGACACATGGAACATCCAGGTTCTCTCCATTCAAATCCCGCTTCTTCAAATATGTGATGTAGTCCTTTTTGCATCGCCGCGTCCCTTACTCTTTTCGATCCAGGCACAACGAGTGCTCGCACACCTTCTTTTACCTTTCTCCCTTTCACAACAGCTGCAGCAATTTCTAAATCAGAGAGCCTGGAATTTGTACAAGATCCAATGAAGACATGCTGAACTGGAATATCATACGTACTTTGTCCAGGGCTTAATCCCATATAAGAAAATGCTCTTTCGTCATTTACATCATGTTTTTCTGGCAATTTCTCATCAATACGAACTCCCATACTCGGATTTGTTCCCCACGTAACGTATGGCGCTAAATCTGTAACATCTATCGAAATATGTAAATCATACATTGCATCTACATCTGTATAAAGTTCAGACCATTTCTTCTCGAAAGTTTCATAGTCTTTCGGTGCATATTTACGTCCTTTTACATAAGCAACTGTTTTTTCATCTGGCGCGATAATACCCGCTTTTGCTCCTCCTTCAATCGCCATATTACAAAGCGTCATTCTCTCTTCCATCTCCATAGCCTGAATCGTCTCTCCGTAAAATTCCATTACGTATCCCGTTCCAACTGCTACACCATACTTTGAAAGGAGATGCAAAATAATATCTTTTGCGTAAACGCCTTTCTGTAATTTTCCTTTTAACTCAATGCCCATCGCTTTCGGTTTTCTTTGCCACAGCGTTTGCGTTGCCAATACATGTTCCACTTCACTCGTACCAATACCAAACGCTAGCGCGCCAAACGCACCGTGCGTTGCCGTATGGCTATCACCACAAACAATTGTTTTGCCTGGCTGCGTGAGCCCAAGTTCTGGTCCGATAACATGAACGATCCCTTGCTCTTCATCTCCGATATCTGCTAACGGCACCTGAAATTGTTTACAATTTTCCCGTAGTGTATCTAGTTGCTGCTTCGCAATGCGATCGGTAATATTCCAAACATCTTTCGTTGGAATATTATGATCCATCGTTGCGAATGTTAAATCTGGTCTGCGTACCGTTCGATTTGTAAGCCGCAAGCCTTCAAAGGCTTGCGGTGACGTTACTTCATGAACAAGGTGCAGATCGATATATAATAAATCCAATCCATTTTCATTTGTCGCAACTACGTGTCTTTCCCAAAGTTTATCTAGCAACCTTTTCCCCATTATCTTCCTCTCCCTACTAGTGCTTGCTCTTCCATTTCTTGCATTACTGCCTTTGTAAATGAAGTTGTCGTTTCAGTCCCGCCGATATCTGCTGTACATTTTCCTAATTTAAGGACTGCTGAAATCGCTTCTTCAATTGCACACCCTTCTCTCGTTAATCCGAACGATTGCCCAAGCATCATGGCAACAGAGCGCATCATCGCAATTGGATTTGCCTTATTTTTCCCGGCAATATCCGATGCTGATCCGTGAATAGGCTCGTATAGCGAAGGGCCCTTTTCCGCGTGACTTGCTGATGGAAGCATTCCTAATGATCCAGCTAATACGGAAGCTTCGTCACTTAAAATATCCCCAAATAAATTTTCTGTTACAATTACATCAAACCGTCCTGGATTCCGAATTAACTCCATAGCAGCTGCATCTACTAAAATATGTTCTAATTCAACATCTGGATAACGAAGTGCTACTTCTTCTGTTACAGTTCTCCATAGTTTACTAGATTCTAAAACATTCGCCTTATCAATAGATGTTACTTTTTTCTTCCGTTTATTCGCTAATTGAAAGGCATAAGAAACGATACGTTCAATTTCATGGCGATGATACGTCAGTGTATCCGTTGCTACTTCGTCTGTTCGTTCTTTCGGATAAGAAAAATAAATCCCACCTGTTAATTCACGAACAACAACGAAATCAATTTCATCAGCCTTTTTTAATGGAGATAAATGTGCCGTTGCACTTTCTACCGTTACAGGGCGAACGTTCGCAAATACACCGAGCCCTTTTCTTAAAGCTAATAATCCTTTCTCTGGTCTTTCTTTCGCGCTATCCCACCTTGGTCCACCAACTGCTCCTAGTAAAACCGCATCACTTGCTAAACAAGCGGCAAGTGTTCGTTGTGGTAATGGTTGCCCATTTAAATCGATAGCACTCCCGCCGAAGTACTCATCTTGCAAATGAAAATGATGACCATATAACCTTTCTACCATATGCAATACTTCCTTCGCACTTTCCATAACTTCCGGTCCAACACCATCACCAGCTAAACAAACGATACGTTTTTCCAATTTCAACACTCCTTTTTAACCGAATTTTCAGAACTTTAATTTGACAGGTGAGAATAGCCCCTCTCACCTATCAAACACTTATTTCACAAGCTGGATAAAAGATTTTAATTTCCCCGCTGCGTGGACATATGCTCTCGCCGACGCTTCCAATACGTCTTGCGCAACACCAAAACCTGATACTTGATGTGTTCCTTCTTTTAATTCAACATGAACATGAGCCAGTGCATCTTGACCTTGTGTAATAGATTGTATGCGATAATCCGCCAATTCACATTCTAATCCTAAAATTCTTTGGATTGCATTATAAATCGCTTCAATACTACCAGAGCCAGTAGCTGCATCTTCGAATACATTTCCCTCCTCATCTTTTAGTACAACTGTCGCGCATTGTGTACTATTTGATACGAAATGTACTTGCAATTGCGTAATATTATATTGCTGAGCCGCAAATGCTGCTTCACCAAGCATAAGTGCTCGTAAATCTTCCTCAGTAATTTCCTTCTTACGATCAGCTAATTTTTTAAACGCTTCAAACACTGCATCTCGTTCTTCCGTTGTAAATTCATAGCCAAGCTCTTTCATTTTTTCTGTAAACGCGTGACGTCCAGAATGTTTTCCAAGTACAAATAGGTTTTGAGATTCGCCTACTAACTCTGGTTCAATAATTTCATACGTTGTCACTTCTTTTAGAACGCCGTCTTGATGAATTCCGGATTCATGAGCAAATGCATTCGCTCCCACGATCGCTTTATTTTTCGGTACAACCATACCTGTTAATCTGCTTACTAATGTACTTGTCGCTTTAATTTCTTTTAGCGTCATAGAAGGCTCTGCTTGATAGAAATCTTTTCTAATATGAAGAGCAACTGCGACTTCTTCTAATGCCGCATTCCCTGCTCTCTCTCCAATTCCATTAATTGTTCCCTCTACTTGCAATGCTCCCCCTTCAACTGCAGCTAGCGAATTTGCTACAGCCATCCCAAGATCATCGTGACAATGACAAGAGAAAATTGCTTTTTCATATGAAGGAACGGATTCTTGTAAATACTTAAAAAGAGAATAATATTCTTCTGGATTCGTATATCCAACTGTATCTGGAATATTAATTACATTCGCTCCTGCACGAATCGCAACTTCTACTGCCTCAGCTAAAAAATCTCTTGATGTTCTTGTCGCATCTTCTGCTGAAAATTGTACTGTTGGAAATAATGATTTTCCAAGTGTAACAGAACGATGAATACTATCTAACACATCCTCTTTTGACATACAAAGTTTATATTTCATATGAATATCACTCGTAGCTAAAAATACGTGTAAACGAGGAGATACCGCACCTTTCACAGCTTCATATGCTCTTCGAATGTCGCCTTCTTTCGCTCTAGCTAAACTCATAACTGTAGCATTTTGAATTGTATTCGCGATGCGTTTTACCGATTGAAAATCCCCTTCGGAAGCTGCTGCAAAGCCAGCTTCCATTACGTTAATACCAAGTCTCTCTAATTGTTTCGCAATTTGCAATTTCTCTTGTTCATTTAAATTCACTCCTGGTGATTGTTCGCCATCACGTAGCGTCGTATCCATGAACAAAATCTGCTTCATATTATTTCATCCCTACCTTTACTCGCGGCTGTACGAAAGGCATCATTTCACGTAATTTACGTCCAACTACTTCGATTTCATGTTCATTTTCTTTCTCATTTGTCGCATGGAAATTCGGTCTTCCGGCTTTATGCTCTGCAATCCAACCTCTTGCAAATGTACCATCTTGAATTTCTGTTAGCACTGTACCCATCGCTTTCTTCGTATCTTCCGTTACAACACGTGGTCCTGATACGAAGTCGCCCCACTGCGCTGTATCTGAAACTGAATATCTCATATTTTCAAGTCCACCTTCATACATAAGGTCAACAATAAGTTTCAGTTCATGTAAACATTCAAAATATGCAAGTTCCGGCTGATATCCGGCATCAACTAACGTTTCAAATCCAGCTTTCACCAGCGCAGTTACTCCGCCGCAAAGTACAGCTTGCTCTCCAAATAAATCTGTTTCCGTTTCTTCTTTAAATGTCGTTTCTAATACACCAGCTCTCGTCGCTCCAATTCCATCGGCATAAGAAAGTGCCTTTTCAGTCGCAACTCCTGTTGCATCTTGGTATACTGCAAATAGTGCCGGAACAGCTCCTCCTTCAGCAAACGTACGACGAACTAAATGTCCCGGCCCTTTTGGTGCTACTAAAAATACATCTACATTCGCTGGTGGTTTCACTTGATCAAAGTGAACATTAAATCCGTGTGCAAAAACGAGAGAATTTCCTGCCTGTAAATTTGGCGCAATTTCCGCTTCATATACTTCTGGTTGCAGTTCATCTGGCAGTAAAATCATTACTACATCAGCCTGCTTTGCTGCTTCCGCTACTGTATATACTGAAAATCCATCTTCTTTCGCTTTATCCCAAGACTTCCCTTTTCTTAAACCTACTACTACATCAAATCCGTTATCACGTAAGTTTTGCGCATGCGCATGACCTTGCGAGCCGTATCCAATGATTGCTACTTTTTTTTCCTTTAATACATTTACCGTTACATCTTTTTCATAATAAACTTTTGCCATTTTCATTTCCCCCTATAGTTAAATGATTATTGAATTAACATAACTTGCTTATCTTGTTTTTTCATACTACGCGTAAAGGCTGTTACCCCTGTTCTTGCAATTTCTTTCAAACCGTATGGACGAAGTAATTCAATTAATGCTTCTACTTTCTCCTGTGTACCTGTTACTTGCACAACTATGGAATCCTTTCCAACATCTATTACAGCGGCTCGAAACGGTTCAATTAAACTATATAATTCCGCCCTCGCTACCGAAGTTGCTACTTTAATAAGTGCAAGTTCTCTTGCAATCATCGCTTCTTCTGTAATATCTGATACTTTCAAAACATCAATTTGCTTATGCAGTTGTTTAATTAGCTGCTCAACTTGCTGTTCATTTTCAACGTGTACAACAATCGTCATCCGCGATATGTCCGATGATTCCGTATGACCTACTGAAATACTTTCAATATTAAAATGTCTTCGTGTCATAACACCTGTAATTCGGTTTAACACACCACTTTGATTTCGAACTGTTGCTGTAACAATTCTCTTCACCTTTTTTCCACTCCCTCCATTTGGTGAACACCTTTCCCTGGCGCAACCATCGGCATTACCTTTTCTGATTGAAGTACACGGCAATCAATTACGACCGGTTCTTGTAATTCAATTGCATGCTGCAATTGTTTCTTCGCAAGAAGTGGATCATCTATGCGAACTCCTTTTATGCCATACGCATTCGCAAGAGCAACGAAATCTGGTTGACACGATAGTAAAGAGTGCGAATATCTTTGGTTATAAAATTCATTTTGCCATTGTCTTACCATTCCTAAAGCTTCATTATTTAAAATAAATACTTTAACAGGTAAAGAGTGTTCTTTTAACACACTTAATTCTTGCAGAGTCATTTGAAATCCAGCGTCACCAACAATTGCAATAACTAGTTCTTCAGGCTTTGCAATTTGTGCACCAATTGCTGCAGGGAATCCGAATCCCATCGTTCCTAATCCTCCTGAAGTTACCCATTTATCAGGATTTTTCAGCGGATAATATTGCGCTGCCCACATTTGATTTTGCCCCACATCTGTTGTTACAATCGCTTCTCCTTTCGTAATTTCATATAACATATCAATTGCATATTGAGGCTTAATACTTTCAGAATTTCGTTTATAAGAGAATGGATACTTTTCTTTTCTATTCTTTAATAAAGAGATCCACTCATGATGATTTTCTTTCCTTCCTTCTGTTTGAAGTAATACTTGGAGCGCTTGCTTAGCACTGGCAACAATAGGAATTTCAGTCGGCACATTTTTTCCGATTTCTGCTGGATCAATATCAATATGCGCGACAGTCGCTTCTTTCGCAAAATAAGCTAAATTTCCAGTAAGACGATCATCGAATCTCGCACCTATATTAATGAGTAAGTCGCATTCATATAACGCCATATTAGCTGTGTAAGAACCATGCATCCCTCCCATGCCTAGAAAAAGTTCATCATCTGGCGGAAAGCCACCAAGACCAAGTAATGTATGCACAACAGGAATTTCGTATTTACGAGCAAAACTTGTTAATTCTTTCGAAGCTTTCGCATGCAATACACCTGCTCCAGCTAAAATTAATGGCTTGTTTGCAACCCTAATTGCTTGTAATAATTTGTTTATTTGAAGGAGATTCGGTTCATAATTCGGGTTGTATCCTGGTAAATCCATTTGCGCATCACTACATCGTTCGCCTTGCTCTACTACCATATCTTTCGGAAGGTCAATAACGACTGGCCCTGGTCTTCCTGTTCTCGCAATATGAAATGCTTCTTTAATAATTCGAGGTAAATCTGAAGCCTTTCGCACTTGATAATTATGTTTTGTCACCGGCATCGTAAGCCCCATAATATCGGCTTCTTGAAAAGCATCACTTCCAATTAACGTTGTCGCTACTTGCCCTGTAAATACAACAAGTGGTAACGAATCAATCATCGCATCTGCTAGACCAGTAATCACATTTGTAGCACCCGGTCCACTCGTTGCAATGACAACCCCTGGATTGCCAGTAATTCTGGCATATCCTTCAGCAGCGTGAATAGCACCTTGTTCATGCCTTGTTAAAATATGTGGAATTTCACAGTCATAGAGTGCATCATAAAGAGGTAAAACAGCACCACCAGGATAACCAAAAATCACTTCTACTCCTTCCTTTTCTAGCGCTTCTAACAATAGCTGTGCACCAGTTGCCAGTTTCTCTTCCGTTTTTGAAGACATTGTTCTTATAAGCCCCCTTTTAAAAACTTTTATCAATAAAAAAAATCCTACGTCCACACTCCAGCTATGTGCTGAAGGGACGAAAGATTTCGCGGTACCACCCTTCTTTGCAAGAATACTCTTGCCTCAGTGACCCATAAAATGAGTCTAGCTAGTAACGGAGCTACCGTCTAAGCCTAGACAAATGCTTCAGCTTAGCACTCAAGGGCGATGTTCGTCGACGTGAACCATCGGTTTCCAGCAACCACCGACTCTCTGTGAGGCTTCACAATCAACTACTCCTCCCTATCAACGCTTTCTTATGTTATAAAAAGTTGTTATCCAACTTTATTTTCTTCGTAAATTTTCTCTCCATCTTCTATAACTAACTTTCGGAATTCTTCTAGTAAACGATTCGTATGTGGACCCGTTTGCCCTAAACCAATCGTTCTACCATCTACTGTCGTAACAGCAATTACTTCAGCTGCTGTTCCTGTTAAAAATACTTCGTCAGCTACATATACGTCATGTCTTGTAAATAACTCTTCTCTAACGTCATATCCAAGTTTTTCACCAATTTCTAAAATAGCGTTTCGTGTAATGCCTTCTAACGCTCCAGCTGAACTTGGTGGTGTAATTAATTTATTTCCTTTTACAATAAATACGTTATCCCCTGAGCCTTCAGCTACGTATCCTTGATCATTTAACATAAGCGCTTCTTGTACTCCAGCCAATTTCGCTTCGATGCGAACTAAAATATTGTTTAAGTAATTTAAAGATTTTACTTGAGGCGACAATACATCTGGACGGTTTCGGCGCGTTGCAACTGTTACAACTGGAATCCCTTTTTCATAATATTCTTGCGGGAATAAAGATAGTTGCTCTGCAATTACTACTACATTCGGTTTTTTACAAGAATCAGGATCTAACCCAAGATTTCCTGCTCCTCTCGATACAACTAGGCGAATGTATCCATTAGATAATTTATTTTGTCGAATCGTCTCAACAACAATATTCGTTACTTCATCTAAAGAATATGGAATTTCTAACATGATGGATTTTGCTGATTCATATAACCGGACAAGATGCTCTCTCAAACGGAAAACATTACCGCTATAGACTCTAATTCCTTCAAATACTCCATCTCCATATAAATAACCATGATCATATACTGATACTTTTGCCTCGTCTTTTGGAACAAATTCTCCATTTAAGAAAATCCATTGCTCGTTCACTGGAAAGCGCCTCCTATGTTCTATGAATTTTTTATTGTTTCCTAGTTTACTCTCCTTTCTAAATAAATCAAGTGAATTTTTAGAAAATTTATAATTTTTATTCGTACGTACATCTTTAATTATATTGATTTAACAACATTGTTAACGTTTACAAAAAGTCAAAAAATTTTTTTCGTCAATTTTCACTAAAAAAAATATTTGTTTAAAAGAAGGATTTTCGTCAATTGATACGAATCTATTGTATTCAATAAACGGACGTCCGTTTTTATAAATTCGGGAATATACAATGACTTTTGCTGAAAAAGGGGGAAAATAATAAAAATAACGCTGTCTAAAAATAACATTCATATTTTTCATTTCGGAATCATAATCCTATTTTTAAAAAACAATTTGTCAAAATGAAGGAGGAAATCAATATGGCGTGTGTACAAATTAAAGGAACGAGACAAGAGGTAGTAGAAATGCTTCAACTATTCGATCTAATGGATACGAAAGGTTTTTGTAAATTCGATAATTATGTAGAGGTAGAACCAAATAATAAAGAACATAACAATTTTATTGCTTCCATCGACATCCATTCAAATACTTCTTCCGCCCAAGATACTTTAAACGATCAATTCGTAAGCCAAATGCTTACTGGTGTATATAACGACTAAATAAAGTCGTACTTTAATCAGACTACCCGTAAATAACAGATAAATATATGCTTCCTACCGTCTTTGTATAAATATATACGATGAACTTGAGCATACTAACAACTAGATGGTAGGAGGTGAGAATTATGGCTAAAATTGGTGTTGAAAATTCGTTAACAGATGTCCAACAAGCTCTTCAGCAACAGGGGCATGAAGTCGTTACAATTAACTCGGAACATGACGCACAAGGATGCGACTGTTGCGTTGTAACTGGGCAAGATTCTAATATGATGGGTATTGCAGATACATCAATAAAAGGATCGGTAATTAACGCCCACGGTTTAACAACAGATGAAATTTGCCAGCAAGTTGAGAGCCGCATTTAAATTCCATACAAAAAAGAAAGAGGACTCCTTCTGAAAAGGAGTCCTCTTTTTTATATTCACCTAACGGGAAAGTAACATATACTGGATGAAAGCCCTACCTCTCTCTCATCATTACGGTTCCACTGACCGCTCCTTGATTCACTAGTATACCTATAAAGCCTATAATTATAATTTATAGGGTTTGTTCACAAAAGTTGTTGGTAAAACTACCCGATCTTTCGCAAACTTTTCGTATTATATTTATAAGATTTATTTACTTTACACTAGCTGCAACCGAGACACGAATTAAAATTTTAACATCAATATAACAACTTGTCAACATTTTTCACAAATTTAAAACAGACAATAACGGTTTGTCTGTTTTAGAATGGAGCTTTTTCTTTTATTACATATACAACAAAACCGCTTACTAACATACATAAGCCAACTACTAAGTTTTTGATATTAATCATAAATTCCTCTCCCTTATTCCACACATCATATATATTTACAGTTCAATTATTCCGATCATCCTAAAGCGCACTTTTTCTAATATATCATAATTCCTAAAAAATGCAAGTTCACTTTTAGCGACCATTTACAAATTTATCTACAGTGCTTGGTACGGTATTTAAAGCTTTTTCAATTAAATGTGTACTACTATTGAGATGCAATACTTGCACACCGTTAGAACCAACTACTAAAAAAGCAACTGGGCTAATAGAAACCCCAGCCCCACTTCCGCCTCCAAATGGATGACTTTGCTTATTCTCTTTATGCTGCCCTTGTCCATTATTATGTTTTTCGGAAATAAATTCACCTTTAAAGTCACTTCCTCCAGCTCCAAAACCAAAGGCCACTTGAGATACTGTTAATACTACATTTCCGTCAGCTGTTGAAACTGGACTTCCAACAATCGTATTTACATCTACCATCTCTTTTAAATTTGTCATTGCTGTTTTCATTAAATTTTCAATTGGATGTTCCATTATGTATTGCACCCTTTCCTCATTATTCTTTTTTATACTTTCCAAAATAGAGGAAGTCATACTAACTTTTCCTATTTCAAAAAAACAATCTTCACCTTTTAAATGGATATTACTCCCTGTACATACTCGGATAAAAAGGAAAAAGAGATACATACTACTATTGAACCTTGTTATGAAAGGAGTCATGACTTTGACTGAGAAATTTGATGAGTATAAAAAAAGAGATAGAATAGATAGTGATTATAGTGACTATAAAGAAGAATATGCAGCTGAGGTTGCACCACAGCGCATTGATTATGATTACGATGAGAAGGACCATAAAGATGATGTAAGATCGTCCGCTGCTGGATCAACGGCTGGCTTTATCGCTCTTGCCTTATCTATCTTATCACTTTTCACCTTCCCAACATTATTCGGTCTTGTTTCTGTACTACTAGGTATTTACGCTTATAACCGCGGAGCTACTGTAACTGGTGGTATCGCTGCGATTGTCGGCGGAATTGCAGCACTCATTGCAATTTTATTCCGAGTAGCGCTTATCGGCTTATTGTTCTCCCTCTTTTAAAAAGAAAAAGGTATCTCGCTTATGCGGGATACCTTATCCTGTAAATACATCTTCTGACGGATATTTAATTTTTTGTTTTGCTGGTCGCGCTAAAGAAAATACAAGTGTTAACGGTCCGATTAATCCACAAAACATAACAAACATAATAATACATTTTCCAAACGCTGATAACTTTGCAGTAATTCCCATCGTTAATCCTACCGTTCCAAACGCTGAAATTGTTTCAAATAGTAACTGAATAAAACTGAAGTTTTCTGTAAGCATTAACATAAATACTGCTGCAAAAATAAGGATTTGACTAGCAACGGCAATTGCTAATGCTCTCGTTACTGTCGACATTTTAATTGTGCGCTGAAATAATACGATTTCCTCTTTCTTTCTAAAGAAAGAAAGAACAGATGTAACTAAAATAACAAACGTTGTTAATTTAATCCCTCCACCTGTTGATACACTTCCTGCACCAATAAACATTAAAACCATCGTAAATAATATAGATGATTCTTCCATTCCCCCGTAGTCAACTGTATTAAATCCAGCCGTACGAGGAGTAATCCCTTGGAAAAAAGAAGCCCATAACTTTTCATTTAACGGTAAATTCCCTAACGTCTTCACATTATTATATTCCAATACAAAAATCACAATCATCGCTATCACATTTAGCGCTACCGTTCCAATAATCATGATTTTGGAATGAAGCGATAGTTTTCGAAAACTCCGGCTATACCATATATCAATTAGTACGGTAAATCCGAGACCACCTATTACGATTAAAGAGCAAATCCCAATATTAATAATCGGATCGCCTACATACCTTGTTAAATTATCCGGCCATAGAGCAAATCCAGCATTATTATAAGATGCGATCACGTGAAAAATACTATAGTATACACCTTTTCCAAAGCCAAACTCTGGAATAAAACGAAATGATAAAAAGATGACCCCAATAAACTCAATACAAATTGAAAATATAAAGACACGTTTTACTAATTTTACGAGACCACCTATATTTGTCTGATTAAATGCCTCTCCAATTAATAAGCGATGACGTAATCCGATTTTTTTACCTAATACCCAAACAATTAAAATGGCAATTGTCATAAGACCTAAACCGCCCGTTTGAATTAAAAACATAATTACAATTTCGCCAAACATCGTAAACGTACTTGCAGTATCTACTACTCCCAACCCCGTTACAGTTGCTGCTGATGTTGCCGTAAAGAAAGCATCTACCCAACTAATATGTACTTTCGTTGCGAATGGTAACTTTAATAACAAACCGCCCACCACAATTAAGCAGAAAAAACCTAATGCTAATATTTGTGGTGGATTTAATCGTATAAAACGATTATACAGCCTTTGTCTTTTTGTTACTTCCATATTCACTAGCTCCCTTTTTTCCCCTCATAACTAAAGGCTTATAAAGTGAAACTTTAATCAGTGGGGGTTTTCTTCATCCCCCACTGATTATTAGTTGAACCAATCGGGCTTTAATGAGCAGCCCGACCCCCACCTAATTTCTTTGCTTTCGCTGAATTTTGAGGTGGGGGTCTTACTGCCCATTAAAGCGGGATAAAAAACCTTAAATAGCAGAATAAACCTTATATTCTTATAATATAGTTGAGCATAATCCTTTTTTTCATAGTTTTCAACTGTTATTTATACTCGAACGTCACTTCATTTATGAAAAGACTCTTTCTATTATAAGTATCCTTACTCTATAACTCTCACAACAATCATTTTATATGTATCATTTCTTAAATTCTCATACCTTTCACTCTATGTTCACATAGGGGTCACATCTATCTTTTATAGTATATGTATCGGAGCTGTTCCTCCCTAATTTATAAGACATTCCCCAGTGTCTTGAACAGCTTTCCATCCCTAATTAAATTGACATAAATTGTCCCCTTCCTTTGGCCATCCTATGTGATGGTCTTATTTTTTTGTCTTTCTATCTTCTATTTAAAACTCCCTCTCTCTTTCACTCTATGTTCACACGGGCGTCACATCCACATTTTATAGTATATGTATCGAAGTTGTTCCTCCCTAATTTATAAGACATTCCCCAGTGTCTTGAACAACTTCCATCCCTAATTAAATTGACATAAATTGTCCCCTTCCCTAG
>NZ_JAKUFR010000022.1:0-61716 GCF_022663555.1 Bacillus cereus group sp. BfR-BA-01381 | reverse complement strand
TATTAGGAAGTAAAGTAAGTAACATAGAAAACACTAATATTTTAACAATTACGTTTTTCATTAATCGATCTCCTCTTTCAATCTATCATTATTAATCCAGAACCATATTCAGAATCATATCCTTTTTCACCTAGATCTTTAGTTTTATCATTTAAATAAGATTTAATATTCTGACTATTGAAAATTATATCTTTTTGTGCTAATAGGACTGCTACAGTACCCGTAACATACGCAGTAGCAAAAGAGGTACCACTATAATATGAATAGTCACCTTTATTATCAGTAGTTAAGATATTTATTCCGGGAGCTGCATAATCTATTTTCCCTTTTGCAGATACACCAGATCGTTTTAAATTTTCTTTTATTGCTGAAACAGATATTACATTTTCATATTTAGCTGGATAATCAACTGATAATCCTAATGTATTTCCTGAAGCTGCAACAATTATGATTCCCTTGTCTAATGCTTCATCTATAGCTTCTTTTAATTTCGGATTATCTGATTGTACACCGAAACTAATATTCATTATTTGCACATTTTCTTGAATGCACCATTGTATACCTTTAATTAATGTATCAATATCTGCTAAACCTTTGTCATCGAGAACTTTAACGTCATAAATCTCTGCATTAGGGGATATTCCAGTGAGACCTAAATCATCATCATGGGCGGCTATGATTCCAGCAACTGCAGTCCCATGTCCATAATTATCAACATTTTCGTTTCCTGGATTAATAGCATTATAATCTTTTACAATTTTTCCTTTTAAATCTTGATGATTTTTATTAATCCCACTATCCAATATTGCTACTTTGACTTTAGGTAATGACTTATAGTCATTAATCTTAGTCTCATCAGAATATATTGCTTTAAATCCCCAATTCTTTTGTTTAGTAATCTTTGCTTCGTCGCTCTTCTCTTTTTTAGATGCGGGTTTGCTGTTTGAGCTAAAACAAGAACATAAAAAAAAGAGACAAATTATACTGATGGAACAAACTTTTTTTATAAACATCACTCCTTTATCTTGTATGTCCCAAAATATTTTTTCTCCTAAAATGAAAGGGCATACATTTTGTAGTAAAGTTAAAGTTCTTATGACCCTTTAAATACTAAGGTCAATAGAAATTAATAACAAGCCTATTATTCTCCTTCTTTTTTTTGTATAATCAATATGAATAATCGGAATATTACACCTCGTTTAATATCGTTTAATTTAAATATAAAGTTTTTAATTATTTGTAAATGTACTATTTTCATATAGTCTTTAACATCAGAATTAATGAGAAATTTGCAACTATATATTATGCAACCTTTATTTTCCGACCATTTATGATGTGCTAAAAACCGAGTTTAATTTAACCTATTCCCCGAAAGAATTCTCCTTCCTCAAGGAACGCGAAATGAGTAAGTGGGAGATACAATGGCTTCGGACATGTGATGAAATAAAGCCATTTTAGTTGTCCGCCATACATGGAGTACCGGCCCATTCCCATCAACCTAAGAAAACAAATGTGGGATACTTCAAAATATTAGCTTGATGCACATGGATCAGCACCCTAATAGGCTTGGATTAAAATCATAACAACCAGCTAAAAAAAGATTGCTGTAATAGAAGTTATGCATATAATCAAAAAAGGACAAACTATCCCAGATGAATAGTTTGTCCAAAACCAGAATCTCTTTGGTTTAAAACTATATAATTTAGTTCCGCTAGGAATCTTTCATTCTCATTTCATATCCTATCATTTTTGCATCAGAACTAACTACAGTAAATTAGAATAATGACTTAATACTTGCTAGAACAGTAAGTATCCCTATAACAATTACAAATACATTACTCATTTTCCCTCTGTATTTTGCTAGTACTGGTACTTTACGAATCGCATACATCGGTAATAGACATAAGATAGCAGCGACTAACGGACCGCTAAGAGCATCAATGATTCCAAGAATACTTGGATTTGTATAAGCGACATACCAGCATGTTAGTACAACAAAAGTAAGAATCATTGTCTTAACTGTTTTTTCTCCTATATCTTTCCCACGTTTTTTACCAGACTTGATAATCATGTCACGCATTACCTCATACGCTCCTATATAATGGCCAAGGAAAGACTTTGTAATAGCCACAAACGCAATGATAGGAGCTGCAATCGTGATTACTGGCGAATTAAGCTCATTAGCAAGATATGATAGGATTGACAAGTTCTGTTCTTTTGCTACCTTAAGATCATCTGGAGTCAAACTTAAAGTACTGCTCCAAACAAAAAACATAACAACAGCGAATGTCATAATATAACAAACTTTTTGTATTTGAGCACACTTGGCATCAGTAGCGTCTATTCCATACGTAGCTCTCTGTTTCATAACAAATGACGAAATCATAGGAGAATGATTAAACGAGAATACTATGATTGGTAGTATCATCCAAATCGTTCCAAAATACCCTGTTCCAGTTGAAGCAGTAGAAACACTTGAAAAACTTAACATTGAAGTATTCCATTGTGGAATTAAAGATATTGCAATAAAAAGTAGAGAAGCAATGAAAGGATATACTAGCATGCTCATTATCTTTACAGTAATATCCTGACCAAAATTTAGTATAGTGATAAGACCGAGTACTAATACAAGTGATAAAATAGCCCTTGGAGGCTCCGGCATGTGCAATTGGTGTACAATAAAACTACTTGCCGTATTTGTAAGTGCGACCGAGTACATCAGCACGATCGTATAAATGGAGACGAAATATACGATGTTAAAAATGATACTTGCTTTATTTCCGAAATATTCTCTTATTGTACCTGTAATCCCCTCATCGGCAGAATTCGAAGCGTAAATCATTTTAGCAAGCGCCCTATGTGAGTAGTACATAACTGGATATGCAAGTATAGTAATTAACAGCAATGATAATAAACCACCTGAACCTGCATTAATCGGTAAAAAGAGTACCCCTGCTCCAATTGCTGTTCCAAAAAGGCTCAATGCCCAGGTAGTATCCTGTTTATGCCATTTTTTAGGGTCTAGGTATTTTTCATTTTTTACTGCCGTATTATCAGCTTGAAATTCTATGTTTTTTGCAGTATTCCCATTCATATATTAATTCCTCCTTGTTTCCTATTCTTACGTCTTTATTTAAGGTATAGGAATATAGATCGTTCTTTTTGTTTATAAAGTGCGCCACATCGTATATCCTTCTTTTAAGTTGATCAGACTCAAAAAATTAACGAAGCATCAACCTGACGAGTTTGTTACCACTTACAAAATGTTTCAATTATATAGTAGGATATTTTATTGATAATTCCCCCAATATCCAGAAATCCTTAAGCGAACAATAGAGAATAGATTGTTAACCTTTTCACAATATAGACATTAACTGTTCATTGATTTGATTGTTTCTCCCCAAATATTTTATTTTTAATGGCAATCCCTGTAGGTGTAGCCGCAATTCCACCTAAACCTGTCTCTCTTAATTCGCGAGGAATCTGTCTTCCAACTCTATACATCGCTTCAATAACTTCGTCAGCATTGATGATATTGTTTACGCCGGCTAATGCGATGTCCGCTGCTGCTAAAGCATTTGTCGCTCCAATGGCGTTTCTCTTTACACAAGGAATTTCTACCAAACCAGCGACCGGATCACAAACTAAACCGAGTAAATTTTGTAATGCAATCGAAAAAGCTTCAGAAGATTGCTGTGGCGTTCCACCTGCAGCTTCTACCGCAGCTGCAGCCGCCATTGCTGAGGCACTGCCTACTTCAGCTTGACATCCTCCATACGCTCCTGAAATACAAGCGTTGTTTGCTACTATCGTTCCAAATAACGCTGATGTGAATAGAAAATGTATCATATCTTCATGACTTAACTGCAACGTATCCTTAATACTAAATAGGACTCCCGGAATCGTCCCACTCGCACCCGCTGTTGGAGTTGCACAAATAGCTCCTAATGCAGCATTTACTTCATTAACACCGATAGCACTTTGAATCCCTAACACCATCAAATCTCCAGAAAGAGTTTTCCTATTTTCTCGATAGTTTTTAATTTTAACTGCATCACCTCCGGTTAAACCGGTTGGAGAAAATACACCGTCGCCCTCGATACTTTTATTTATAGCATTTTGCATAGTCGCTAAATTTTGTTCCATTTTACTCCAAACTTCTTCATAAGAAGTTTTAGTTTGTTCGATTTCCTGTTCAATTGCTAATTCATAAATTGTCTTTTGACTTTTATTAGCTGCATCCACAATTTCTTTTATGGCCATATACATATTTTTTCTCTCCTTAATGTAACTAAAGAATAATAAGATTAGCTATATTGCTTAAATTCCCTAACTCCTTCTGAGCATTACCAGGCAATAGCGAATCCAAAGCGAATGCATATAAATATTTTGTTTTATCTTTCAAACTATGAAAGTTGTTAATTTCAACATCATATTGTTTAAAGATCCTGCGTAAGACAAATTCAAAGTCAGCTCTTTCTGAAATTGCAATAACAACTGGCAATGGCCCCTGCAGTTCTAAGCTAAATCCGTCAATTTCAACATGTTTGACTTCGATCAATCCACCACCGACTGAAATACCCATCGTTCTAATACTTCGACTGTCATCCTCTACATATACATCTGCCGTATTTGGATGACCGGCAGGACTATCACCTGATTTTTCAATAAAAGTAATGTCAATCCCTTTAGATTCTGCTATTTTAATAGCATCTGGCACTTTGCTGTCGTCGGCAGCAAAGCCTAATATACCAGCAATTATTGCAAAATCAGTTCCGTGACCTTTATGGGTTTCAGCAAATGATTCATAATACGTTACCACAACTTTTTTTGGAAGACCTTGAAATAATTTATTAGCAACTGTTCCAATAGACAAAGCACCTGCAGTATGTGAACTTGAAGGACCTATCATTATGGGCCCAATCACATCAAAACAACTTTTGTATTTAACAACCTTTTTTTCTTTAATAGATGCTACATTTATGTTCATATAAGCACCCCCATGGTTTATTATTTTTAATTGCTGTTGAATCTAAGTTATTAGCATAATCAATTCAAAATAAGACCCTTTTTGATAGCGCTTTCTTTCTTGAGTTGAATAAACTTTCCTTTTGTTCCACAACCCTCCATATAGTAATCATATCAGTATGTAAAATTTTAGAAACTTACTGGCAAGTTCTTTAGAATTTTCGAACCAAAACGAGGTTTGATATTTTCGCTAAAGGTCATATATTATCTCTCGACGCCCTCATTATAACTTGTATATTTATGAGTTCAATCTTTTTTTATTTTTAGAAAGATTGAATAGGCAGAATTTTGAATGGGTAATAAATTTCACTTAGTATGTAGCAATTATGTTCTTTGTTTGAAGCTGTATTAGTTAATAGCAAAGTAAAAATAACACAGAATTACTTTCATTAACACATTGATTATATTGAAAAATCATTATAAAGATACTTATATTGTCCTATGTTGGAACATCTTATTTTGGACGTTAAAGCTGTTGTAATAAATGATTATTGAAGATGGAAAGTAATAAGTTAATAAAATATAAAACCATTTTGTTTAATAATAAAATATCACGAATTTATATGCATTATTCAGAAAAAAAGAACTTTTCTTGATGAATCCTAAAGTACTAATTTATAACTATCCACTACTATAAAATAGGATGTTAACTCTTCTATATAGGTTATATATTATTTATCCCAAACCCCTAATGAAATTGGATATTTAGAAGTGTTATCTTCATAAATAGAAATTTCACTTGCTGTTTTAATAGTTGAATAGATCATTACAATTCAACTACCTTATATATTATTCCCTCATTTATTAATTCTCTCCCCACCTATCGATTTGAGGTAAAATAAGGGGATTATATATAAATAATATCATCATCAACGTGCAATTTATAAAAGCAATAAAAAAAAACAAATTCAAAACACCTTTCTTTAATGGTGAATGAAAGGTGTTTTGAATTTTAAAATATCATATATTATTTAGAATGATATACTAGCGAAAGAGATGCACTTACTTCTTCTGTGCCGGCAGATATCTCTTCTGTTAATGCAGAAACTTCTTGAATTTGACTTATTATTTTATCTAAATCTCTCATAATAGATGAGAATGTTAGATCCACTTTGTAGGCCGCTTCTTTTCCTTCTTCTACCGCAACTACTGCAAACGGTTCGCAAGGTTATTAAGTGCGAGTCGTTCAAACTTAGTGAGTTACCTCTTTTAAAATAGTAGAAATACTATCCTCTAACATTTCCAATCCTTTACTTAATCCTTCTAAGTCTATTGTTAAAGAAGGTAACAACTTAATAACTTCATCATTAGGTCCAGATGTTTCAATAATTAGACCATTTTCAAATGCAAATGAGCAAATCTTTTTAGCTATTCCAAAAGTATTACACGCTATGCCCTGCATAAAGCCTCTCCCTCGTACTTCTCCTTGAAGTTGGGGGTATTTCAAACAAATCTCATTAAGAAAGCTAGTGATTTTTTCACTTTTCCATTTTAAAGCATTAATAAACTCTATATCTTTCCAATAACTCAATGCTTCTGTAGCTGCTAAAAATGCTAGATTATTCCCTCGAAACGTTCCATTATGTTCTCCTGGTTCCCACTTATCATATTCCGGTTTAATTAGTGTAATAGCCATCGGAAGGCCAATGCCACTTATAGATTTTGACAAACAAATTATGTCTGGTTTAATGCTCGCAGGTTCAAAGCTAAAAAATGTCCCCGTACGTCCGCACCCTGCTTGAATATCATCGACAATCAATAATATATTATATTTTTTACACAGTCTGTCAATTCCCTTTAACCATTGGGAACTAGCCGTATTTAAACCACCCTCACCTTGAACTGTTTCTAGAATAATTGCAGCAGGTAAATCCACTCCACTTCCACTATCGCCTAATACTTTTTCTAAATAGGATAAAGAATTAAGGGAATCTAAATAATTTTCATACGGCATGATAATACTATTATTTAGTGGTACTCCAGCACCCCTTCTCTTAAAATGATTACTCGTTATCGAAAGTGATCCTAAACTCATTCCATGAAAAGCATTTGAAAAACTTATGATATTTGTTCGTCCAGTCACTTTTCGAGCAATTTTCAGTGCACTTTCAACAGAATTTGTACCTGTTGGACCAGGAAACATAATTTTATAGTTTAAATCACGTGGTTCCAAAATAATTTTGTTAAAGTGCTTTAAAAAATTCACTTTAGCACTTGTTCCCATATCAAGACTATGAATAATACCATCTTCTAAAAGATAATCTATTAATACCTGTTTCATTTTATCATCATTATGTCCATAATTAAGAGCACCAGCACCTGAGAAAAAGTCAATATACTCTTTTCCATCTACATCCCATAATTTATATCCTTTAGACTTAGTGAAGATCGTTGGAAAGCTTCTGCTATAACTTCGAACTTGGGATTCTAGTTCATTAAATATATCCATTTTTGAACTAACTACCATAAAAGAGCACCTCCTAATTTTTCGTTTTTACTATACTCACAAAGAATAATGAAAAGTTATATAATTGCTATTGTAAATTTATACCGAATGCATATCTTTATAGCGATGAGCTGCTATTGCTGCTTGACCAAGAGAGATTCCCCCATCATTGGTAGGTACTTGTTTGTGCATGTAAACCTCGAATTTACAAGCCTTAAGTGACTTATAGGTTTCTACAAGTAAAAACTTATTTAAAAATACTCCCCCACTAAGAACTAGTTTATTAATCTCTGTTTCTTGACGAATTTGTTTACAGGTTTCTGTAATCATTTGAACCATTGTATAATGAAAACGATAGCTCAATTCACCCTTGGTATACTTATCTTTAAGTATCAAAGATACCAACTCTTTAAACATAGGTTTTATATCGATTTTTCTAATTCCATTCGAAGCAACTATTTCATATGATAATAAAGGATTGGAAGAATTATTGATATCAATCGCTTGCTCCAACTCAATAGCAGCCTGTCCTTCATATTGGACTGTTTCACGGACACCCAATAGTGCTGAAACAGCATCGAAAAGCCTTCCCATACTTGAAGTAAGAGGAGAATTAATTCCTTTTTGAATCATTTTTATAAGTACATCTAGTTCAAAACTATTTCGCTCTGAAATTATCTTTATTGGTAATTCTTTGACTTGTTCACCATATATTTGCGTCAATATTCCTAAAGCAATTCTATACGGTTCTTTAACAGCTTTATCACCGCCTGGCAGCTGAAAGTAATCGATATATGCCGCTCTTTGATAATTAAGAAAATCACCGATTAAAAACTCTCCACCCCAAATATTCCCATCATCACCATAACCCGTACCATCTAAAATAACTCCTAAAACAGGACCATCTAATTGATTATCAACCATACAAGAAGCCATGTGGGCATGATGATGCTGAACCTGTACAACTGGTAAAACTTTTTGATCAAATGCATATTTTGTACTATAAAAATCAGGATGAAGATCACTTGCAATTACAGAAGGACTAATTTCAAAGATTTTTTGTAAGTGAGCTATAGTATTTTTAAACGATTCATAAATTTTATAGTTTTTTAAATCACCAATATGATGACTAATAAAAGCTTTTTCGTCTTTAGTTAGGCAAATCGTATTCTTTAATTCTGCTCCTAAAGCAAGTACATTAGTTGATCCTTCTTTAAAATCAATTGGGTTTGGTACATAACCTCTAGCGCGACGAATTATTTGTAGTTTTATTACTTCATCATCTAAATCAATCCCCCTAACAATAGAGTCATCTACTCTAGTGAATATCTCCCTATTGTGTACTAAATAATAATCTGCAATTCCCTTTAGCTGCTCAATTGCATCTCCATCTTTATATACAATAGGTTCATCAGAAACATTGGCGCTCGTAGCTATTAATGCAATAAAATTCCCTCTTAATATAAGATGATGAAGTGGTGTATAGGCTAACATTACCCCATAATTATTATTATTTGGTGCAACATCTAAAGAAATAAACTCATTATCCTTTTTGTTCAATAACACAATTGGTCGTTCTTTAGAAACTAATAAAGTTTCTTCATTTTTTGTTATTTCAGCAAAATTTTTCACATCATCTAATTGAGATGACATTAAAGCAAAAGGTTTTTCATCCCGTTTTTTTCTTTTTCTTAATTCTTTTACAGCTTCATGATTCATTGGATCTACAACTAAGTGGTATCCACCTAACCCTTTAATAGCTAGGATTTTCCCCTTTTTCAACAAATCAATTGTTTTTTCTATTGGATTATCAGTGGAGACATTTGTACCATCTGTTGTTTTCAATTGAACTTGTGGTCCACATTTCCAGCAAGCATTTGGTTGGGCATGGAATCTCCGATCCAATATGTCTTTGTATTCTTTATCACACTCTTTGCACATAGGAAATTTGGCCATTGTAGTATATGGTCTATCATAAGGAATATCTTTTATTATTGAATATCTAGGTCCACAATTTGTACAATTAATAAATGGATAACGAAACCTTCTATTCGTTGGATCAAATAATTCGTCTAAACATTCATTACATACATAAGTATCAGGAGATATTAAAGTTTGCCTACTACTATGTTTTTGGCTACTCAAAATATCAAAAGAGCTATAACGATTGTTGGATTCTTGTTCCTCTATTAATTTAACCTCTTGCACATAAGCCAATTCTGGGGAATTAAATTCAATATCATGAATAAAATGCGTAATATTATTTTGTTCCCCTTCTACTTCTATAAGCACTCCATTTGAATCATTTAACACCCATCCGTTTAGATGATACTTTTTTGCTATCCTATATACGAAAGGTCTAAAACCAACACCTTGCACAATGCCTTTAACTTGATACTTTTTTATAAACATATTTATTACTTTTTTCATAAATTGTCTCCTAACATAATCGAGGTAATTCTGCCCCATATAATAACTCAATGAGTTTCAATTCACCTGATTTTGCTTCCATGAGCACTTGTCTTTCTTTTGTTTGATTAACTTTACCAATTACCGCAGCTTCTTTACCATATTTAGTATTTTTTAATACCCTCACGACTTCCTCACTTACCTCTGGAGACACAAACATACAAACATTGCCCTCATTAGCTAGATACATTGGATTAACACCTAACATGTCGGCAGCCATAATAGTTTCTGCTAACATAGGAATATCTCTTTCTTGTATTTTTATTCCAGTATTAATTGTTTCTGAGACTTCATTTAAAACTGTACCTAGCCCGCCTCTTGTAATATCTCGCATACAATGTATAGAATCACCAAAAAGATTTTTCAACTCTGATATCATATGATTTAATGGTGCACAATCACTATTTATTCTCTGTTCAAACCCTAATCCTTCTCTGATAGAAAGGATATGTATACTATGGTTTCCTAGTTGTCCTGTTATAATGATATCGTCACCTTCTTGAATAGAGTTTACCGAAAACGGTGATACATCTCCTTCAAAAACTCCTATTCCAGTTGTATTAATAAAGATTTTGTCTACTTCACCTTTTTTAACAACTTTTGTATCACCAGCAACAATATACACTCCAGCTTCTTTCGCGGTCTCTCTTATAGAATCTAATATTTCTTCCAAATCTTTAATTGGAAAACCCTCTTCTAGTACTAATGCCAATGATAGATAAAGTGGTTTTGCACCACTAACCGCTAAATCATTAACCGTTCCACAAACTGCTACTTTACCTATATTCCCTTCACCAAAAAAGATAGGATCAATAACAAAAGAGTCTGTTGTCATCGCCAATCTTCTACTACTTACCTCAAGAATGGCACTATCCTCCATTTTTCCAAGGTGAACATCTTCTAGTTTTGCAGTAATAATTGAACTAATTAAATCCTGACTCAATAGTCCTCCTGTTCCATGGTCTAAAATTATATTTTCTAAATCTTTAGTTAATTTCATTTATTAAAACTCCTTTTCATTTTTATTTTTGAAAAATAATATCACTTGCTACATAGAACAAGTGATATTACAACGTATTTACTTACGGAATTGCAACTCCATCAAAAGAAATATCTTCATTTTTAGAAATTGAATTGCAGATTTCCTCGATACTCATAATCTTTGCACAATATGAACCTAACCATTTTAAAGCTCGTTCCTTATCTTCAGCCTTTGCTGAAACAACTGCATCTTCTGGTACGATTACATTATAACCACGGAAAAATCCATCCGCTGCAGTTGTTTGGACACAAATTTGAGTTTGCATACCCGTAATAATAATTGTATCTACTCCTAATTTTTTTAAGGTTTCATCAAGATTTGTCTCAAAAAAGCCACTATCCTTATTTTTCTCCATAATAATATCTTTTTCATGAAGAAACTCAGGTAAGATTTCTGCACCTTTAGATCCCTTTGTGACTGGTAAAAAATCACCATATCGTTCAGCTTTCGGATCATCTTCTAAGTTAATTAACTGCAGGTGAATAATAGAAACATCATTTTCTCTCATAGTATCTAAGAAAGACACCATTTTAGGCGTAAACGCCTCCACAGCTGCAATTCTATCCTCATTTTTATTAACCAAATCGTACTGTAAATCATTTGTGAGCACTGCATATTTCATAATAATCCTACCTCCAATTAACTAAGAATTTAATTTTTCTAAAATACAATGTTCATTATTCCACCAGTAGTAAGAATATGTCAAATATTATTTTTTATCTAAATTTTCTAAATAATTTTCTGAAAATTAATACCTAATAGGACTCTATTTCCTATTAGGTATTAATTTAACGCTTTTTATTTTGAATAATCACTCATATGTAATTAAAGTTTTTCACTCTCTGTAAAAAATGATTTATGTTCTACTGGAGAAGAAAGCACTATTAAGGTTGTAGGCTTTCCATACTCTAAGCACAAATTAATATAGTCTTCGAGTGTATGTACAGATTCCGTGACTACCTTTGTTAGATAACTATACATACCGGCAATCCGGTGACATTCAACCACATCTGAATGTTCCATTGCAAACTTTTTATATTTATTGCAATCCCTTGGTTCCATCAAAACAAACGCAGTAATATGTTTTTTTAATTCTTTCGGATTAACAATCGTGCGATAACTTATAATTACCTCTTGTTCTTCTAGTCTTCTAACTCGCTCTGTAACAGAAGGAGAACTCAAACCTACCAGTTTTCCTATTTCAACCATACTTAAACGTGCATTTTCCTGAAGATGAGAAAGAATCTTTAAATCTGTATCATCCATTGCTTGGCCTCCCCTTGATTAATTAAGAAAACATTTAATAATTCTTAAATTCTTTAAGAAAATTATAATTAATACATAAATTATAGCATGTTATCTTTTTTTTAAACTTTATATAATTAATATCAATTAACGAAAGAGAGGCTGAGAATCTTGACACAACAATCATTGAAACGTTCAATTACTTGGGTACAGGGGACCGCATTAACCATCGGAGCTGTGTTAGGTTGTGGAATCCTTATTTTACCTTCAATTACTGCAAATAGCGCTGGACCAGCTTCAATTTTATCTTGGGTTATCATGTCTATATTAGCTTTTCCTATTGTAGCGACTCTAGCGCGTCTTGCTAAAATGATTCCCAGTGCTGGAGGAATTACAGCTTATGTTCAAATGGCATTTAATGCAAATACAAGTGCCATCCTAGGCTGGATTATGTTAGGTTCTATTCCTATTGGAGTACCTATTATTGCTTTAACAGGTGCCCATTATATTGGATATGTTTTTCCAATAAGCAATCTTAGTGTTATAGGAATTGCAGCATTAATTTTAATTACCTCTTTACTCTTACATATAAAAGGGATCGAGCTATCATCAAAAGTTAGTGTGTTTGTAATTTGTATTATTTCACTTTTAATAGTTGTCGCTGTTATCGTTTCTATACCATATGTAAAATTAAGTTCTTTTACACCATTTGTACCAAACGGGTGGTCTTCTGTTGGCGCTTCTTCTGTAATTATCTTTTTCTCATTTGTAGGGTGGGAAATGATAACCCCATTAGCTGAAGAATTTAAAAGGCCCGCTAAGGATATTTCGATTAGTTTATTTTTAGGAGCAATTTGTATCTCCATTATGTACATTGCAATATCTTTTGTAACAATAGGGACCCACTCATATGGTGATAAGGATCAGATAGCTTCCCTTAGTATTCTAATATCAAAAGGATTAGGACCGATAGGTACATATATAACAACTATTTTAGCAATTTTCATTTCGTTTAGTGCTGTACATGCTAACATTGCAGGTTTTTCAAGAATGATTTACGCTCAAGCTAGAGAAGGACATTTCCCTTCCTTCTTTGCTAAGTTACACTCTCAATTTCAAACTCCAACTAGGGTATTACTAGTTCTAGGAGGCATTTTTAGTTGTATTTTAATTTTTTATGGTATGGCACGACCAAATTTAGAAATGCTTCTTAAAGGTCCTAGTGTAATATTTATTACTTCATATATTTTTACAATGCTAGCTGCTCTTAAATTATTAAAAGTGCGTGATATAGGTTGGTGGATGGCCTTCCTATCTCTAATTATATGTATTATTGTATACTCATTTAGTGGTTGGGCTATTTTCTATCCAGTTATCTTATCAGTTATTGGTTGGATTTATATAGTTATGAATAAGAAGTATAGTACTATAACCAATCATTCAATAAATACATCAAATGAAAATTAGGTTCTACTCCTATAAACTAATACCACAACTTATATACTGTTATTAACACTATCCAAGTTGGAAGAAGTACAGTTTCAGCTGACTTATAACTAGGTCAAAGTAATTTAATAAAATATGAATGATTAATAGAATTTATTTTTCAACTTTCAAATAACAACCCTTTTTTATAACGTATCTCTGCAAAGAAATGTTATAAAAAAGGGTGATTGATTATGTGCAGACCCTCTTTCACCTTACTTCACATATACATAAGCTTCATTTGCAATTACAAAGTAGGTTTTATCCTTATTGTTGTGTATTTTAACAGTATAAATATAGGTTCTCGTGCAGCTTTTTTAAACTATAATAAACTCCGAAAAACCAACTAAGGAGCATAATAGATAAGATATGTTAAAGAAAAGTAGTTTGAAAAAGATAATATGTCTGAAATTCTAAAGGAACGTGGTATTCCAATTTATCCAACAATCATTATGCACTAAGTTCGTAAATATGAAAATTTTATCCGTTATTTTTGAAAAACAACAAAGCAAAAATACCTTTTTATCTTTATACTCAACATATTCTTTCCCCTCCACTACCGCTACCACTGCAAATTCATCATTTAAAACCAATGAACCCACATGTTTGCATTAACCACTCCACCTATAGTGATATATTTTATGCTACCTAGCCTTATCTCCCCTTCATAACTTCTTTTTCAAGTTGATTCCTACATGTAAACATCGCAATAATCTTTGTGCGATTTTTTTCATCAGGCTCAAATTGTTCGATGGTCACGTCACAACGAATGGTTACTATTAATTGGTGACTTTCTATTAAATGAAAATCGCCTCTTATAGAGCGCAGTTTTACTTATATTCATTCTTATGCAAATTCTGAAGCATATTCTTCGTATGTCTTTAATGTATTAAGCAATCGAGCTGATTCAATCATGATTTCGTTCGATGAATCAGTTACACAAATGACAATAAATCGATTATCATTTCTGTCTCCAAACAATCCTTCTAATTCAAGTTCCATTAACACATTTAACGTTTCTTTCAACAGTGTATGTACTCGTATGTTAAAGTCATCTTCGACGATATTATGATATTTCTTAATAATTTTGTTCACTTCATCAAACATTCCAAAATCGTCCCATTCGCTCCACTCAATAGCTCCGTATCTATAATAATTGTATAAAGGGTCCGATTTATTAACTTTGATTAGTCTTTCTTCATTAGCCACTGGTCCAATGCTATTGACACAATCGTTTGTTAATATGGAGTACCCATATATTGTGTCAACACCGCATCTTGTTAAAAGTTCGTTATAATGACAACGAATTGCATTTTTCAATTCAACATAAAAACTTTTTTGCAGCTGTATTTTCATCGTATTTGCTCCGTTTTTTTGTAGCGACCTGTTGTTACATATTTCAATCTTAACATTAAAATCAACATTAAACGTTTACTGAGCCAAAATAAGAAAAACCGAAACTAAAAATCATTTCGGTTTTCCAAACTAAAGAAGTCTATTTACTTTAACGAATGTACAAACAACCCACTGCGTAGCTTCGGTTCAAACCACGTTGATTTTGGCGGCATAACTTCTCCGGCGTCTGCGATTGCTAATAAAGATTCCATTGATGTCGGATATAGTGAGAACGCCGCTTTATACTCGCCGTTATTTACAAGACGTTCTAGTTCTTCTAATCCGCGGATTCCTCCGACAAAATCAATGCGTGAATCAGATCGCGGATCATGTATTTCAAGTACTTGGCTTAATAAATGATCTTGCAGAATAGATACATCTAAACCTTTCACAAGATCATTCGCATCAAACGTTTCCTCTTTCACTGTGAGCTTATACCACTTCTCGTTTACATACATGCCAAATGTTTTTGGTTCATTTGGTTTATACGGAGAAATAGATGCTTCTTCTACATAGAAGTATTGCTTGATTTGCTTTAAAAGCTGTTCTTCTGATAAACCATTTAAGTCTTTCACAACTCGGTTATAATCCCAAATAGATAATTCATCATGAGGGAATAAAACTGATAGGAAGAAATTAAACTCTTCTTCTCCTGTATAATTCGGATATTGTTCTCTTCGCATGAGCCCTACTTTTGCGGCTGACGCGGAGCGGTGGTGTCCGTCTGCAATGTACAAGTTAGGGATATCTTCAAATAAGTTTACTAAACTTGTAATTACTTCTTCATCAGCTATTTTCCAAGCAACATGCCTAACGCCGTCTTCTGCTGTAAATATATAGATTGGTGCATGTTCTTCTTTCCAGCTTGCGATGAAACGTTTCACTTCTTCTTTTGTACGATACGTTAAAAAGATAGGACCTGTATTTGCGTCACACACATCTACGTGACGAATACGATCTAGTTCTTTTTCATGACGCGTTCTTTCATGTTTTTTAATTGTATCATCTTCATACTCATCAATAGACGTACAAACGACAAGGCCTGACTGCGTTCTTCCTTGCATCGTCAGTTCATAAATGTATAGTGCTGGCTCTTCGTCTTGTATGAACACTTCTTCTCGTATAAAACGATTTAAATTTTCACCCGCTTTTTCATATACGCGATCATCGTACGGTGAAAGCGCTGGGTCTAAATCAATTTCTGCTTTATCAACGTGTAAGAAAGAAAATGGATTTCCTTTTACAACTTCTCTTGCCTCTTCACTATTTAAAACATCATACGGTAAAGCCGCAACTTGTGCTGCTTTTTCTTCTACTGGACGAATGGCCCGAAACGGTCGGATTTTTGCCAATTCCCTCTCTCCTTTACACAATCATTCGAACGGCTACAACACCTGTAATTTTGCTTATATTTTCCACAATGTTCTCTTTTATTATATCATCAATTCCGTTATCAATATCAATCATTGTGTACGCCCAAGAATGTTTACTACGATTAATCATATCGGCAATATTAATATGATGTTCTGCTAAACATCCTGTAATTTGTCCTACCATGTTCGGAACGTTTTGATGCATGATTGTAATACGTTTCTTTCCGATATACGGCAATTCTACGTTTGGATAGTTGACTGAATTACGAATATTTCCTGTCTCTAAATATTCACGTAATTGACGCGCTGCCATGATCGCACAATTTTCTTCTGATTCAGATGTAGATGCACCAAGGTGTGGCGTCGCAGTTACATTTTTCATCTTTATTACATTTTCATTCGGAAAGTCCGTTACGTAATGTGCAATAACATCTTCTTCTAACGCTTTTTGAAGAACCTTTTCATCTACAAGTTCTCCTCTAGAAAAATTGAATAAACGCATTCCTTTTTTCATTTTCTCTATAGCGTGTTCACCAATAATCCCCTTCGTTTGATTCGTAAGAGGAATATGAAGGGTAATATAATCACACGTTGCAAAAATTTCATCTAAACTAAATGCTCTTTGCACATGTGTAGAAAGGCGCCATGCTGTTTCAACTGAAATGTAAGGATCGTATCCGACAACATCCATCCCTAAAGCTAACGCATCGTTCGCAACTAAAGCACCGATTGCGCCAAGGCCGATAACCCCTAGACGTTTCCCTGCAATTTCAGATCCAACAAATTGTTTCTTTCCAGATTCAACAAGCTGCGGTACTTCTTCCCCTTCTAAATTTTTCGTCCAGCTTACTCCGTTAATAATGTTACGTGAAGACATAATAAGACTTGCGATAATGAGTTCCTTTACTGCATTAGCATTCGCTCCTGGTGTATTAAATACTACAATCCCTTTTTCTGTACATCGCTCGACAGGAATATTATTTACACCTGCACCAGCTCTTGCAATTGCCTTTAAGTCTTTTGAAAAATCTTCTTGATGTAAAGAATAACTGCGAAGTAAAATGCCGTCTGGGTGGTCCATTCTCTCCCCTACTTCATAGCGCTCTCCGCTAAGCACTTGCAAACCTTTTTCTGCAATTTGATTTAACGTTTGAACACGAAACATATCCCCATCTCCCTATCTATTCTCAAGCTCAAATTCCTTCATATAATTTACTAATTGCTGTACGCCTTCTGCTGGCATCGCATTATAAATACTAGCGCGCATACCACCGACTGATCGATGCCCTTTTAGCGTAACAAGGCCGCGCTCTTTCGCTTTTTGTAAAAACTCATTGTTCAGCTCTTCTGACGGCGTTGTAAACGGAATGTTCATAAGTGATCGATACGTAGGATCAACTGGTGAAGTAAACAATTTTGATTCATCTAAGAAATTATAAAGAAGTGAAGATTTCATTTTATTTTGTTCTTCAATCGCAGATACCCCGCCTTGCTCTTTCAGCCACTCTAGTACAAGTTTCGTTACGTAAATACTAAAGGACGGCGGTGTATTATATAAGGAGTTATTTTTACTGTAAGTTTCATAGTTTAACATCGTAGGACAAGAGCAATCTGCTCCCCCAATTAAATCTCTTTTTATAATTGCAATCGTTAAGCCTGCTGGCCCTAAATTCTTTTGCGCTCCCGCATATATAAGACCAAACTTCGAAACATCATATCGTTCTGATAAAATATTTGAGGACATATCCGCAACGAGCGGTACTTTATCTACATGTGGAATGTCCACATACTTCGTTCCCTCAATTGTATTGTTCGTTGTAATATGTACATAATCTAGTTTTTCATCGCCTAGTAAACCATCCAGTTTAGGAATTGTAGTAAACTTCTCATTTTCAGAAGAAGCAATCACTTGCACTTCTCCTACTTTTTCAGCTTCTTGCATCGCCTTTTTAGACCATGAGCCAGTCAATATATATCCTGCTTTTTTATACGTATTCATTACATTCAACGGTATCATAGAAAATTGTAATGACGCACCGCCTTGTAAAAACAATACTTCATACTCATCAGGAATGTTCATTAATTCACGAAGCAAGCTACTCGCTTCCTCTATAATACTTTGAAAATAAGAAGATCGATGACTCATTTCCATAATAGACATGCCTGTCCCGTTATAATTTACAAGCTCCTTTTGCACTTTCTCTAAAACTGGCAAAGGGAGTATAGATGGTCCTGCTGAAAAATTATACACTCTTTCCATCACCCAGATGACCTCCCTATTTCTCATTTTAATATTTTTTAAACTTTCTGAATTATAACCTACAATACAAGACACGGTCAATTTCTTTTCTAGTATTACGGCGCAAGAAGCAATGGAATCGCTTGCAAGTACCAATATATTTTTTATAAAGTGAACAAAAAACACAACAACATTCAAAACGTATACTGCTCTCCTTTCAAATTTGATAAGTTCTTCTCTTATTTATTTTACTTTTTACACATAAAAAAGAGCGAATCTACATTCGCTCTTTCCCACATATTTACGGTCCAAAGCTTATCATCCAACCTAACATATATCCAAATACAGTAAAAAGTAGCATAAAAACAAATAAACTACATGCCCACAATGCATATTTTCGACTTTTTCTTTTTGTGATCATGCCTACGACTGAACATAACAATCCAACTCCAACTATTTCCCGAAAACCTTCGCCTATAAATGTTTCTTGACTAAGCAATGTAATGTTCAAATACAATAACGCTAGAAAGGCAATCATTAATGAAATAGTCCCCATCCATGTTTCCTGTTTATAACTATGATTCTTTCTTTTTTTTAAGAATGCCAATTCCATAATCTCGCTTCACCTACTTTCAAGTTTCTAACTTTTTCATGACTCATCAATTTTTCAACTTCACCTTTAGGGCCAGTTACAACTGCCCCGTATATTTTTATCCCATTTTTTTCAAGAAAAGAAATACGCTTTGACAACTCTAATGTTTTCGCTCTAGATAGCTTCACCGCTAAATTTTCATGCTTCTGTAATGACTTTAGCACACCAATAAATTGTTCCTCATGAGGTGAATCACTTACAAAAGGACCACCTATACTTGAAATCATATCTGCTGGAAAACCAATCGGAGCAACATACATACCCTCATCATTCTTTTGCTTCTCCTCTAATCCTGTATTAACGGCATACCAGACGATATCAATAGTAGGAAACATATTCGTTACCTCTTGTACACTTAATAATTCTCTAAAAGATACAAATGCTTCTACAACAGATTCTTGCGGAAGACCTTTTAATACCTGCGCTTCATCGCTACTATTATAAGACGTATTATAATTATTAGGATGAGACAACACCTCATTATCTATATATGGGACTTCTGGAATTTTTTCATCTGTTGTATATTCGCGGCTTACTTTCGCCACTTTACTTAATAAATAATATGTTTTCTCTTCGCCTATTCGAATATCTTTCTTTCCTACCCTTTTATACAAATCAAAATTCAATTGTAAACTAAGCGGTAACAATGTTTGCTCCATGTCTCTTTCTTTCATAAATACATTTGGTTCCGTTACACTTATCGTTTGTTGTACTACATTCCGCATCTCCATTGCGTTTGTAGGTGCAAATACATAGTATAAGAGCGTAGATATATATATAATAGGTTGAATCAGTAATAAAAAAGTAAATACAATCAAAACGTTCGTAATACGCGCTCTTTTTTTTCCTATTTTCAACACTTGCTCCTGTTTTCCATCAGGAAGAGATGCAGGCCTTTGATGAAGAGCTTCTTGCAACAAGTCTTGATAATCTTCTTGTTCAGAATGAGGTTTATCATTTGTCATTTTGACTCTTTTCCTCCTTTAACAATTGTTTTAATTTCTTTCTCCCGCGAAATATGTGACTTTTATACGTGTTTAACTTTAAATCTAATACAGAAGCACCCTCTTCGTACGTTAATTGATGTACATCACATAATAAAACAGCTTGTGCCTCTACCACAGGTAAAGTATGAATAATCTGAATTAATTTTCCATAACTATTTTTTGCGACTACATACTCTTCTGTAGATTCAACTGCTTGTATTGTCTCTAATTCCTCCGTTCCTACAAAAGACACTTTTCTCTCTTTCCTAACAAAATCAATAAACGTATGATACGCCACTTTAAAAAGCCATGATTTTACCTTTTGGTTTTCATAGTCTTCTAGATAAAGATACGCCCGATAAAAAGTCTCCTGCATCAAGTCCTCCGCTACATGATGGCTACGAGAAAGGGAAAATAAATACCTGTACACATCGTTTATATAAACCTTATATATTTCTTCAATTTCCATCCCCCTCCTCCTTTCATATATAACACGAATAAGCGCGTTAAAAAGTTGCATTATTTTTCCTTTTTATTTATAAAAAAGAAATAACATTTGAATAACTATTTACAATTATAAACAAAATACAAGATGTTATAACTATAAATTCCCAAAAAACTCCACATGTAGTATGTATGGAGATTATTTACAAATTGTAGGTAGGGAATATTTGATGCTTACTTTATAAACACACAAAAAAAGTGCTAAGTACATAATCGTACTTAACACTCTAGTAATAAAAGAATAATAGCTAATTGTTCGTAAAGAACCGATCAAAAATTTGATAAATAGCCGAAAGACCAATGAGCCAATAAATAGTGTCCACAAGCGCCGGCATAGAACCAAACCATTTCTCAACTACATTGTAATCTAACGCTACAAATAACCAATTCAAACCGCCAAGAATCACCAAAATTACTGTAAGGTAAGACAAAAATTTCATGATGATTGCCCCCTAGGTGATAAGATGGTGAAAGGCCTTTCACTAGAAATATATGTAGTGAACCTCAAAACTTGCCTATTTTATAAAAATTATTTTCGGTACCAGTCATTAATAACTGCTGCCGTTTCTTGACTATGTATTTGATATGCATGCGTACTATTATGAGAACCAATAAACCAAATTGAAAAACCTTTAAAATACGGTTTCGGTTCTAATACATCACGGTAAGCGCGCCATCCGTTTAATTGTATGTCTTTTGAAAATACATTAGAAACATCTGGATTCCACGGATTTTGTAAGCCCAATTCACGCGCTGGAACGTTAAATCCACCAAAGTAAACTGGCTTTCCTGTTGCTTTATGTAATTGTTCTAGTTGTTGAACGACATTTTGTCCACGATTATATACTGTAGTCGCAAATAAATTTTGTCTTACCTCTTCATACGATGGATTTCTTTTCCCTGAAACTTCAAACCAACTATCGATACTAACAATATCCACCTTTTTTAAATACGGACGATTGATTTTCTCTACAAACTTCGCTTCATAAGAAAGATCCCAGCTTGCTGTTAACCACCAATTCATTTGATACAAAACATTTCCTTTATACTGCTGGCGAACAAAATCAATCGTATCGCTCCAGTATCCTTCTGCATATTCCATATTTACAAAATTAGAAGCAATCTTAAGCCCATACACATTGTATTTACTTGTAATCGAGTTAAAGATGTCTTGCAAAATAACCGTTTTCCAATTCCAGAAGAAATCATTAATATTACTCGGATTCCATTCCGTTTCCCCAATATTTCCTTGCTGCATATATGGGAACGGTTCCACAATAACTTGAATATTACGCTTTGATAATTCTCGAATTAAAAGAATAGCCTGTTGCTTTTGCGCTTGATTAATTACCATGTTCGTAGAAGTCACGTTCGGAATATCTACTTGAATTGGTACATTTACTGTATTTAAATTTAAACGCTCTACATCAGCTAACACTTTTGCCACATTTCCAACTTCCCATACCGTTACATTTCCTGATTTGATTTTCCCAGATTGAACAGTATTTACATCGGCCTGTACATTTCCTTGAAAATAAAAAGAAAACAGCATAATAAACACTCCTAAAAAACTTATTAAACTCTTATTTTTCTTCACAACTTCCCCCCTATAATTTTTGGCATTCTTGCTTATTCTATACAATGTTTCACATATATTCCACAAGAATATTTAATGAAATTTCAACAATAAAAATGCTATTCACCCTTTATCCATATCTTATTCAGACTAACCTCCTAAAAATAGTAAGGTAGATAAAAAAGGAGCGTATTTCCGCTCCTTTTTTATCTTTTTACAATTGAAGTTATTTAATTTTTTCTGATACCCTAACCGAATCTATTTTTTCGTATAATTAAATTTTTATACTTAGAAATGTATCAAAAATTTTTTATCTATATTCGCTTTTTGTTTGTATTACTATTACATTTACTTCATTATTCGAGACATAATTATTGCAGTTATCAAGATAATAATAGCGGTTATCAAGCCAGATTCTCCAATCCAAATCTCAGTTTGATATCCTGTACTTGCACGTGCGAAAGTCCTTGAATAATGGCATTCCAAGTAGTATGGATGATAACCGAAGGCCAAACGCTACCTGTGATAAGTCGTAAATAAGCCGTAATATAACTGAATGGTACAATACAAAAATAGATGCCAAGTACTGAAAAAACGACAGATGGTCCCTCTACATATAAACCAGCCATAACAATTGGAACATGCCACGTTGCCCAAATCAATCCACTAATAAGGATAGGCCGTGAAAACTCTGCATCAACGAGCCTTGTGAGCATATAACCTCGCCAACCCATTTCTTCTCCCAAAACTGGGATTAAGTTAAGCAAACTTCCGAAAATACCGCTCAATACTACTAGATAAATGAAACTGAATGGTGCCGTTACATACTGAAGCCCAAGTAAATTGTAGATCGGTTCTAACATACCACCTTCGGGATGCTGAAACCCTGCAATTCCGCTCAACCAGGCGATAGAATAAGTAATTCCACAAATAATCATAGGTATTAGCAGAGCAAGACCAATCCCCTTCCATATCTTTAAGTTACCGAGACTAAAAGATACATCTTTAAATCCTTCTTTCAGTATTATGCGAGTCAAAATAGAAGAAAATGCTGGAGTAAACATATATACCACAATAAGCGGCATACTTTTCGTAATTATTACTACTACATTTAGAATAATAGAAGTAATGATTAAGATACTCAAAAAGAGTTGAAGTCCTATTTTAGCACGTTGGATTTTATCTTTATTATGGAACGATTTTGCGTGTAATATCATTGTAATCCGCCCTTTCCCTTTCATTCACTTGTTTATCGAATGTACTTTTTTCATTTCAAAAGACACAACTTAGAATAAAAATATTTTGGTATACAGATCATTCATCGTTAAAATCCCTCCCAAACTTATAATCTAGTCTTACTTGCGACTCATCAATGGAATTATTATTTATAAGTTGTCATAGCCGGTAGTACAAAAGTGTAATGATTATTCTATGACTTGTGTCAATTAACCTTATGACAATATGTAACTAGAAAATATGATATGAGCTAGCTAACAATTGAATTAAGGCAATTGATTCGTGCAAGTACATGAATCAATCTTGCTTTTACAAATAATTCAATTGAGGTGGAGAAAATGAATAAGAAAAGAATCATTGCAATGGTTAGTACAGCTTTATTAGTCACAGGATGTGTGGAAGTAGGAAACGCTCAAACAGTAGCAGTCGAAAATTCAGGTCAATCAATCCAAAAAAATATAGTTAAATCAATACAATCACAGGCTTACCCGTTAAAAACGATAGACCCATCAAAATCATTTGAGGATTTAAAACCACTTAAGAAAATGATTGGGAACGCACAATATGTAGGATTAGGAGAGAATACTCATGGAAGCTCTGAAATTTTCACTATGAAGTTTCGCCTTGTGAAATATTTGGTTACTGAGATGGGTTTTACAAATTTCACAATGGAAGAAGATTGGGGAAATGGCTTAAAGCTAAATGAATATATCCAAACAGGAAAAGGAAACCCTAGGGATTTTTTAAACTTGTTATATCCTACTGATGAAATTTTAGCCATGATTGAGTGGATGAAAGATTATAATGCTAATCCATCCAATACAAAAAAGATCCAATTTATCGGGCTCGACTTAAAGGAGTTGGACCAAGGTTGTTTTAATAAAGTAATTGATTATGTAAAACTGCATCGACCAGATTTGTTGGCAGAAGTAGAAGAAAATTATAAAGAATTGTCGGCTTTTCATGGAAGTACAAAGGAATATATGGACCTTGCTCCTGAAATAAAAGAAAAGTTCAAAGCAAACGCTGAGAGAGTAGCTCGATTACTAAAAGATGAGAATGGGCAAGCCAACACAGAAATAGTTTCATCCGAGTACATCTGGGCGAAAGCAACGGCAATTGCAATAGAGAAATTTACCACAATGCTAATTCCTAACGACTATCCAAGTATGTTAAAGCTGCATGAGCAATACTTGACCGATCATGCAATGTGGGCACAAGAGACATTAGGTGGTAAAACGATGGTATGGGGACACAATATTCATATAGCTAAAGGAATTATCGATGAGGAATTATACCCTTATGTTGCGGGGCAATTTTTGAAGGAACGTTTAGACAATAATTATGTCACAATTGGTAGTACAACTACGGAGGGAAATTTCACCTTATACAATGACACCGGAGATAAGATTATAACGAATCCGATTCCACAAGATATAAATAGTTTCAATTATACCCTAGGAAAAGTACCATATAAAATGTTTTTATTGGATAACCGTCACCTTAAAGGACCAGCAGATAAATGGGTTAAAGCAAAACGACCATTACTAAGTATAGGGGCACGACTCTTACCGAACGACTCGGCATACTTTAATAAGTCATTGCTTGAGCAATTTGATATTATTTTTCACATTCGAAAAACAAGTCCATCTCATATTAAATAAAAGTATAAAACAATCCCGTTCTTGCAGATGTAAGAACGGGATTGTTTTATGGAGATTCATATAAGCACCTTTTTTAACTAGAAGTAGGTTACTCTCCCCTTTTTTGCATCATTTAAAAATATCATATGACATTTTTACACTAGTGAGAATGACAAAAAAAGCAGTACAATTCGGTTATTACATAGATAGGAGCGAGAACTTTATGAAATCAAGATTCATCCAGAATGGTTATTTTTTATTGCTAACTTTCGTTACAGGATTGTTTTATTTTTGTTTTTATCTAATAGCTCTGCTATTTAGCTTCACCCTTTCATTTACGGTAGTTGGGATTCCACTAGTTATACGCGTACTACAGACTACCACACCCTTTGTCCAATTCGAGCGCATACAGACAAAAATTTATACAGATATTTCAACAGACTCTTACGATAGAAGTATAACAATGGATACATCGAACTGGGCTCAAGTGAAATTAGTGCTTACAGATCGTCACACTTGGTCTGCTGTCTTTTGGTTAATGCAGAAATTAGTGATTGGCATTTTCAGTCTCATTAGTGCAATCATTTTTTATGTAATGCCACTTATGTTGCTGTTGGCACCACTACTGTATCAATACATCGAAATGAATATTATATTCATACAAATAGATACTTTTGCTAAGTCACTCTTTGTAATGTTTATGGGTATAGTATTTACCGCCATAAGTATTAGAATAGTAGATTGTTTAACAAAGAGAATTGGAGGCTATACACGTAGCATGATTCGGCAACTAAATCGATAGAAGTTTGTCCTCTGTGAGAGGATTGCAGCGTAAAATTAAAAAGTATAACAATGTATGAAGGATTAATTTATAATATAGGAAGTAAAAAGGTAGGCTACTTAGGGGGTAAATAACTTGTTAGATATGGTTAAGTATTGGTTTTGGTACGATTGGATTATGTTAGGAGTCCGTATACTTGTTAGTGTCTCTATCGCCATAACCACATTAGATTTTCAGGATAGTTTAACATTGCCACTTTGGATTATTATTCTTTGGGAAATTATTGCTTTCTCTGTTCCATGGGTAGCCTTACTATTCAATTATAAATATTATTTGTTCACAGACATACTGCTATATGGTGGACTATGTATATATTTAACCTCATTATTTCCGGAAGCTTACAACACATTTCTTATATCGGTGTTTCTAATTGCTGCGAATAGTAAACATTTATCCTATTATTGGACAGCTCCAATAACAGTTTTTATAACAACTGGAATTTTCTATGCGGTTGCGCCAAGTAATAACTATTGGATTATGGTTACCTACTATGGACTTGCTTACGTAATGGGCTTTGCTTTCCATTTATTAATCGTCAATCATAAGCAAAATGAAGCGATTCGTAAACAAAACGCGGTACTTGAGCAATATATGTCTCAGATTGAACGTATTACACTGGCCGAGGAACGGAACAGACTGTCGAGCGAGCTTCATGATACAGTTGGTCACGCTTATACTTCTATTATTATGGGGATGGAAACGTTGCGTACCGAACTTGCTACTGAAATGGGGATACAGAGGCTAGATTCTCTGCTTGAAATGGGACGGAAAAGCATCGAGGACGTGAGAGGTTACCTACATCAAATGGATTCTCCGTGTCAATCGCCTTCCTTAATTCAATCTCTCCAAAATCTTGGAGCCGAATTTCAAGAGCACGCTCAGGTTAATGTAAGTTTTAGGACATTCGGAGAGGAATATCAACTATCTCGGCAAGCGAAGATCGCATTCATTCGTTGCTTACAAGAGTCCCTTACGAATGCAGTACGTCATGGTCAGGGGACTGAAATTATAGTTTCATTGCAATTTGACGAACAATATACGAGGTTAGAAGTTCAAGATAATGGAAAAGGAAATGTAGAATGGCAAGAAGGCTTCGGTATGAATGCGATGAAAGAACGGGCAATGAACTTGCAAGGTCATTTGTCCGTATATACAAAACCAGAGGAAGGAATGCTTGTTACTTGTACCATACCGCGACAAACTGAAATAAAAGATGGACTTATTCGTTTATTAATTGTAGACGATCAGCCATTTGTCCGGGAAAGTTTGAAGACACTACTCGATAGATATGAAGATTTAAATGTAGTCGGTTTGGCTGAGGATGGCAATCAAGCCATCGATTTGTGTGGACGCCTTCAACCTCATGTTATACTTATGGATTTAGATATGCAGCACATGGATGGAGTCGAAGCAACCAAAAAGATTAAGCAACAATGGCCACATATCCGCGTATTGATTTTCACAACGTTTCAGGATACCAAACAGGCGTTGGAATCACTTCGCAACGGTGCGGATGGTTTTTTACTCAAATCTATTGAAACGTTGGAGCTAGCTAATACGATCCGACTTATTCACAAAGGTGGGACACTGATTGATCAGGGGATGTCTCACAAAATATTTGAGAAGTTTGATGAGCCAAAAGAGACATCACAATCAAAAGCAATCGCTTATGAGCTAACAGCTAGGGAGATAGAAATATTGAAACTAGTAGCAAAAGGACTTCGATACACTGCCATAGCATCCAGATTATATTTATCGAGTGGTACGGTCAGAAATTATGCTTCCACTGCTTATACAAAGCTGGGAGTCCGTAACAAAGAAGAAGCTGTTCAAAAGGCTCTAGAAATTGGAATTATTGAATAACAAAATGTTTTGCGGTGTATAAAAATGAGCAACAAAGAAAAAGAATGCTTTGTGTGGTTTGCTTTGTAACAGAGTAAATAAAGCTCCTTATCGTATAAGTAAATGTTAAAACACTTACTGTTTTGGAATAATAAAATTATTTAATCTTATTCTCTAAAATACAAAAGCCTACTATCAATTTAACTGATAGTAGGCTTTTAAAATTATTTAAGGACTGGGTTATGTTCTAATTTAACATTTTTCATCAGTGGAAATATGATCACTTCGGCTCTAAATTTAACACTTTTCCCTCTATCCCCTCCGTATTCAATGTAGTCGTATGATACGTGCCATTTACCCAATCATCTATTTGATCATGATACCAATCACTTCTAAAATGTCCTGATTGTCCTGGCCCTACAATATGATAACCGTTTGACATATCTTTCGTATCAATGACGAATCGCCAAGAAGCTCCGTGATTGACGATACCGTTATCGCCGTAGCTCGCTGCTTGAACAGTAACTTGGCTTCCACCAATTGGAACTGGTTTTTCGCGATTAAATGCAAGTAATGCTAACATACTAGATGATTTGGAGATTGGATGTGTAAAAGCAAGTTGATGGTAATCGCCCCACTTCCACTCCGTAACATCTGGTCCATATTCCTTCTGTAATTTCTTCATTACATTCTCGTACGATGTATGCACAACTTTTGTGAAGCCTCCGTACTTCATAAACCAAGCGCTCTTCTCTCCTGCTACTTCTTTTCGAATTAATTCATCAACAACTTGTGCCTTTCCTTCAAATAACTCCATCACATCTTTCGGTATTTCTTTTGAAAATAACGTATTTGAAATCTCTTTCATTAATAGATGGAATATTAACGGTGCCGATTCATCTTTACTATCGTAAAAATTCCACTTCGTTAATTGTTTTACGCCCTCTTTCTCTACTTCATTTAAAGATGCTTTATTTAACTCTTTTAAAAATATAGGAGCAAACTCTTTCCCATATAAATTTTTTTGATCCATCTGTAACTCTTCTAAATCTTTCACCGTATACTTTTCCTTCTCTTGTAAAAACTCTTGAATACGCATTTGCCTATATGGCTGTGCCCACGTATTACTAATATGGTACGGATAATGATCATCAACAATTTTATTATTCGCAGTAGAAATAAACCCTTGTTTTGGATTGATTACTTTTGGAAGTTGATCATATGGGATATACCCTTCCCATTCATATTCATCTGTCCATCCTGGCACTGGTAGACTACCATCACCTTTTTTACGCACTGGTATATTTCCATTTGCTTTATAAGCAATTGTGCCATCATTTGATGCAAATACAAAGTTTTGAGTTGGTGTATGAAAATCTTGAAGAGCCGTTTCAAACTCATTCCAGTCTTTCGCCTGATTCATATTTAATACAGCCTTTAATTCAGCGGAAGGCTCCAAAGCAGTCCACTTTAAAGCAAATACTGTTTTCGTTTTCTCTTTCCCTTTATCCGCAAACTCTGAAATGACTGGACCGTGCCTCGTAACCGTAACATTATACGGTATTGTCTTTCCGCCTTTTACTTTAATAGATTCATCCAGAACAGTCGCTTTTTCCCATTTATCGTTATATAGAAATTCGTTTTCATTATTAGGATTTCGCTTTTCAATATATAAATCTTGTACATCAGGACCGGTATTCGTAACGCCCCATGCTATTTTGTCATTGTGCCCTAATATAACACCTGGTACTCCAGCGAAAATAACGCCACTCACATTCAAATCTTTCATTTCAAGTTTTGATTGATACCAAATAGAAGGCGTGGCAAGAGATAAATGAGGATCATCCGCTAACATCGGCTTACCAGACGCACTCTTCTCACCGCTTATGACCCAGTTATTACTACCATTAAACTCTGGCGGAATAATCGTTTTTGCAAAACTTTGTGCTACGTCTACATTTGTATTTTTTAGTTCAGCTAGCAATCTAGGCGCATCTTTCGGATATGTAGGAAATAACTCATTTGCTTGCTCTTTCGGCAGATTTTTCAGCGCCCAATATCGAAATGCCTGTCCGTGCCAATGTCCCCCTAAATCAAACGCCATATACTTTCCAATCGTTAACGTATCCACAATGGACCATTCAGCAGGTTCATAGCCTAATATAGTAAACTCAACTGGCAATTTCTTTTCCTCTTTTGCCTCGCGTATAAAGGCATTCACCCCATCAGCAAATGACTGCAGAGCATATTTCGCTTCTCCATCATATTGATTAACAGACGCTTCGGCTGCTCGCCGTAAACCGAGCGTTCGAAACAACTTATCTCGATCAATAGCTGCTTCCCCAACAACTTCGCTTAACATCCCAGAAGCTTGCCTTCTACTTAAATCCATTTGAAATAACCGATCTTGTGCTTGTACATACCCTTGCGAAAAATATAAATCATGTGCGTTTTCCGCTTTAATATGCGGTACACCTTTACTATCTCGCTTTATCGTAACAGCACGTTGTAAATCCTCTAGCTTTATCGTTCCATCTATCTTTGGCACAGATCTAAGCGTATATATGTTCAAAAAAATCGCTGTACATATAACTAACAAAAGGACGATACTACTAGACCAAATAAAAATTCTCTTACCACGAGTTCGTTTCTTTTTTATAACAACTTCCATATAACCCCCTCCTTCCTCAAACTATTCGCTTTTATTTACGGAAGAACCTTTTAGAAAAGCTGAAAAACCCCTTCATTTTCCTACAAATGAAGGGGAATTTTTATCGTTTGTTACGCCAGCTTTCATTATGACCAAGATTTGAATCGGTCGCTAATTGTACATCATATAATATTTCACTAAAGAAATACTTATCTACTTCTTTTGGCACAATGCGTCTTTCATCATCAATTTCATCGTATTCATATGAACCACGATTCACTGTACCTGCTTTATAAAATTCAATGTCATACACACATATATCTTCTTCGTCTTCATAGCCAACTGGTGCTCCGCTAAATGACAGTTGTGCCCCTAATCCAGTGCGAGTATCTTCTTTATAAAACGTATAATACACACCGCCATCTTGAACTGATCCGCGAATCCATCCAAGTTTCGTCATCTTACCGAATAACGAGCGACCATTCAATAAAATACCACCAAATCTCTCAACAGTAACCTTATCATCTTCCTCTACTACAAACACAGGACGTTCAATTTGTAGAAATGGCTGGACAATTTTCGAATGTTCCAGTTGCTCTTTCCACATTTCCTTTTCCGTTTCGGATAATTCTAACGGATGAATGAAACCAATCACGGTTCCAGACGAAAATTCATGATTCTCTCCTATCATTGAATAAAACGTACCATCCTCCGCATAACGGAACATTTTCAGTAACTTCCCTTCTGTATATTCACCCCAAATAAGTGAAGTTACAAATTGCTTCATAATTGGATTCTCTAGAAATACCGACTTCCAGGAGTAATATGACCAATAGCGCTTTCTTGATAGAGCAGCTTCCAAACGTTGTTTCTGCATGGAAAGAGCACTTCGAAGCTCTTTCTTTAAAGTGGATACCTCTCTCTTAGCTAATTCAGCTTTTTCTATATCATCTTTTGCATTCGGCTTTGGAAGTGACTTCATACGTTTCCCTTCTTCTGTCTCTAATTCAATTTTTGACTCTGCAGTTAATATGGCCGTAAAACATCTATTCCCAAAATCAATCTCTTTCTCACCACGTATATTGAAACCAAGATTTGGTACCAGTTGATCTTCCAGCTCCTCTTCCGTTATACCACGTGTTTTTGCAGCGAGACTTAGTGCTTCTTTTGCCGCATTACGCACTTGTTTATGTTTATATTTAAAGGCCATTGCATGAATAGACATAAGTGCAAGCTTAGATGAGGACAAGCCTAAAGCCCGAACAGCATCAGCTGCAATTTTCCCTCGCATATCGAGCACCCATTCATCAATTTGCTTTTTCAGTATACCGACCATTTTGTCATCACTATATATTCCATATAACGAAAGAATACCGCGTTTCTTCACATCTGCATCTTGAGAAATCCATGTTTGATATATTTCTTGCACACATTCTTTCAAGTCCTGTTCATTTAAAGTACTCCCAATCGCTTCAGCTGCCTCTTTCTTCTCGATAACAGAATCTGAAATGTACTGCTGCAAATAAGCTAATGGAATTGTAGCATCGGCAATTTCATTAGAATGACGAAGACGGATTTGTGGTTCATCCCCAATCAATTGCATAAGTGAATTTCTTTTTTGTTCCGTTACGATACGTCCACAAAGTTCTTCTATACTTTCTGAGTTTCTCTCCGTTTCAAGTAACGGAGCAAACTTCTCAACAAAAGAGGCATTCTTCTTATCTTGCAAAGCTTCCTGTACAAGTTCTGTATATTTTTCAATCTTATACTCTATAAGCAGTTTCATCACATTTTCACGAACAATTTTCTTTTTATTATGAAGTTCCAGCGCTACATCCTCTGCAGCTTCTACATCTCTTGAAAGAAGTTTAACTACAGACTCACGCATTTTTTTAGATGAATCCCCTAAAGTTTTAATTAAAATGGGACGCATTTTAATCATATTATCCTTTGCTAACACTTCTAAAATATATGCTTTGGCAACAGCAGAATACTCATCAAACCGTTCAATTATGTACGCTTGTTCTTTTACAATGACATGAACAAGCGCTTCCTTCGCCTCATTTCTCTCTTCACTGTAGCATGCAGCTTGTTCAACTGCATAGGCAATCAACTTTTCCTTACTTAACCCATACGAAAGAAGTTCTTCTAATACTTGTTTCGGTTCTATCCCTCTGACAGAGCATTCGTAAAGAAGTTCGTATAAATTAACACTATATTCATCTCCGAATTGTAGTGTAAGTACAGCTTCCCTTTTTGCTACATCATCTATATCCCAAAGGAGTGCAACCTCTAACACCGGCATACCCCAATACATACTTCTATATTTCGGACTTTTAAGTATGTGCTTCATATCCTCAAGTGACACTTTCCCTAGTAAATAATTACAATATGTATCACGTATTGTAGACAATTTAATTTGCAAAGCAGCAACAAAAAATTCTTCTCGCATTTTTCCTCTATTTAGCTCATGTCCTTTTTCAGCTAACGTTCGCGCGATAATAAGATAATTCATTTTACTTACATATTGCAAAGTGCGTTGAACAAATTCCGGATTTTCTTCCAACATGAAGCAAAGCAATTCATATTCATACGTCTTACAAAAGTCTTCACTATTCAAATTATGTTGCCTTAGGCGGTGCGCAAAAAACCTTTCCTCAGCTATCCAAAACTGTTTACAAAAACTTTGAATTTCTTCATACGTTTTCTTATTTACACTACCTGTTCTTTTGTAGTTTTGAGGCTGGCCAAGAGCATGACACATATAGCGCGTAGCATAATTCATAAACCCCCACACGTTTTTCTTTGCTAATATTTCCACATATCGCCTCGCAACGTTTGAATACTTATGAACATGAAATAACAGTCGCCAAATATAGTCCGGTAAATTTCCACCTAAAAATAATTCCCTATCACTTTCACCTTTTATATATCTTTCAGTTGCTTCAATCTTTTCTTTTTCCCCATTCAAATTCAAAATAAATTCAGCATGTTCTTTTAATCTCTCTTCCAATAAAGAGCTATACGTATGGAACCTCTCATAATCTACTTCAAACATTACGAGAAGTAGTGATAGTTGTTGCTTATTGAGTAAAGTATGTAATTGTCTCTCTATATAGTTCGGATCCTCTTTTGTCAACTCTTTTAGAAAACTATACGCCTCATTCACATAACTAGAGATATTAGTTAAATATTTACATGCAATTACTACAAGTTGATCCAATGGAAGTGTACTTTTTTCTAAATAAACCTTCATATTAGAAAAATCCACATATTTAAACCTTATTATAAGAACATTTAACAACTGCTCCCCTAATAAATAATAGAATAATCGTAAGAAAGCTGGATCTTGCTTATGCACTTTTCTAAAATCATTTATAAATCGCTCAGCAAAATCGCCTCTTCTTTGATCTCGAAGTGTCGTTAATTGAATATCTTTCAAAATCTCTTCTTCTTTTGTTTGTAAATATAGCAGTGATAATTGTTCCTGTTCTTCTGTCATATGAATATATTGAAACAGCTGAGCTGTATTTGTAGTCAAACTTTGTTCCCCCGCATCTTTTTATCTATTATGAAAACACCCTTATTTAATGGTAGTATAGCATAAAACTCACCAAAACGAACATACATTCTATATTAAATTAATGTAAATTAAAACACACTACTCAAAACACTTCTCCTTCTCTCTAAACTACCCATTACACACTTCTCTCCAACATATTCGCTACACCAATTCCTCAAAATCCCCTTCACATAAGCAAACGTTCGCTTATTCTGTTCAAATGCAATTTTAAGTGCCTCTAATACTCTTTCTCCTGAAACTTTTCGTATCCACTTCTTCAATTCCTTCACGACATATGGGGATAAACTACTTATATTTTGTTCGTAAAATTTGTAAACTTCACTATGTTGAGTATCCTCTTCCACTTCCATATCTTCTATTTCTTCAACAACTTCTTGTAAACTACTAGTATCCTCTTCCTCTGGCATACCAAAATACTGCAATAACAATGGAATCTTCCATTCTTCTTCCAGACATGTACGTAAAAACATATGTATAAATTCTTTATTTTTAACAGCCTTTAACTCACGTAACACACATTTTTCTACATTCGTATTTAAAATAGGATTATAGTGTAGCCAATTTATTATATATAACTCTTTCGTTTCCGCATCGTATAAAATCTTTCCGTATTCAACAAACCTATTTAATAACTTCTCAACAGTCTCCATATTGTAGCCTGTTTCAAGTTCTGCCACACGCTTCGGTAATACGTAAATTCCACATTGCTTCGTTTTCGTACTAGTTAACAAATATATGTAAAAATAACGCTCCTCTGGCGTTAAATCTAATATGAATTCATCTTGCCAAAAGTTCACCTGCACATTACGGTACACAGCCATATGTTTTCCTCCTCCTTTTATTTTTAAAAAGGCAGAATTCAATCCTTCAATATACATATAGGAATAAAGGGTTTGTTTTGGCATTTGAATTCCAAATTTTTTTAACTACTACAACGCCGGTTTTATTTTTTCGCGCTTTTTTGTTCTTGTAGTTGTTTTTGTTTTGTTTTGTTTTTTCTTAGTGATTTATTACTTGGTAGGTGCTTATAAGGGGCATGGAAGGGGCTTGGAAGGGGCTTCATAGGAGCTAAAAAAAAGAGCTGTTCCAATTTTTCATGTTGGATAGCTCCTTTACCATTCTTTCTATTTTTGACTTGCATCTAACATCTTCACTAAAAAGGCAGCTGCTTCACCACGATTTGCTGTCCCTTTAGGATTAAACTCATTATTTCCAACACCAGTAACTACTTTTAAGCTATATAATCGTTGAACAGGCTGTTTATATGTGATCAAATGTTTATCCCTAAATGGCAATGCAACTAATTCACCTGTAACACCGTTATACTGTAATGCGTTGTCAATCATGATCGATGCTTCTTCACGTGTGATAGATGCATTAGGATCAAAAATCCCGCCGCCACGACCGTTAATAATTCCCGCACTTGCACTACGTTTAATACCGCTATGAAGTGATGGATGCGCTTTGTTAATATCTACAAATGACTTATTTCCTTCCGGTAGCTTGAGAGCATTTGAGATTAATGTTGCAAACTCAGCTCTCGTAACATTACGATAAGGCGCAAATACACCATTTCCTTCACCGTTCATAATTCCTAGGCTGTTCAGCTTACGAATGTTCCCTTCAAACCATCCACCTGTAATATCATCTTTTGGTTTTTGTACTTCTTTATGTGGCACATTATAGTTTATCTTAATCCAACTTGGGTTATAGAAAATCCACTCATCGTTACCTACTTTATACCAACCATTTTTAACTGCTAACACTTTGTAACGATCTCCGTTTGAAGCTTTACGAACGATATGATGCTCAAGTCCCGAACCACTACGTACGTTTATACCATCACCATTCACTACAAGCTCCATATTAGGTTCAGCTGGATTATATTCATTTGAATCAAATAGCTCATTTCTTTCTTGTAAAGGCGAATCAATTTGTGCGTTAACATTTGCATACCATTGAATACCTTGTACGAAGCCAGTCCAATTCCCACGAGAAATTAAAATATCAGGACAGTTTTTCCCGCTCCATTGTTGATGCCTATAAATGTGGTCCGCACTAATACCTTCTTTGTTCATTAAATAACCTGCAAGTCGTTTTGCATTCTCTAGCGCTTTATTGTAATCTCCATCTTGGTTAACCGCAATCTCGATACCGATTGATTCTCTATTTCCGGAACCATCGCCATCACCTGCATGCCAACCGTTTTCGTTTGTTGGTAAGTGTTGATAAATTTGTTTATCATCTACAGTAAAATGCCAAGAAGCTGTTCGGAACGTACCTTCCGTTGCTTGTTTATACAAATATTTCGCATGATTTTCAGCATTTGCACCACGAGCTGTGTTTGCAGTCTCATGAATTGTAATGTACCGTGCTTTCATCGGATTTGCAGGGCGAATATCAGGATTTCCAGCTGGAACAATCCACTCTACAAACGGGACACCTGCAAGTGTTCCATATTTCTTTGTAGTCACCGATGCACTATACTGAATAGCTTTTGGCTTTTCAACTGGCTTCATTTCACGAGTAGAGCCATCATTTCGTCCGTCTACATGTTCAAATGCCTTTTCAATGTTTGAAATAGCTTCATCTTCTGCTACTTGACCTTTTTTCGCTTCTTTCATTTTATGTAACTCTTCTGTTTCATCATGTTTATGTTTATATTCTTCTAGAAGAATTTCCTCGTTCTCTGATACTTCTGCTTCATTAATTTGCATGTGATCTGGAGTTTCTAGATTGAAATTAGAATAACGTAATACGTTCGTTCTACGCTCTCCTTGTGCAATACTAAGCTGGTCAGTATGAGATTTATTTATCTCTTCTGCTGATATTGATAAAGGTGCACTCCCTAAAATTACTAGACTTGTTGATAGTGCGATTACTCGTTTTTTCATATTCATTGCTGTAATCGATACCTACACTGTTCGTGTAAATATCTCAACCTCCCTTTATTTTCTCATTCGTGAAAGACTATGAATCTACTATGTATAAAAATATGGTTATTCCGCCTTTTCATTTTATCCCCAGCAGGCGAATGATAGTTTCTAGAAAATCCCTTAACAGACATTATTTTATAACCAATTGCAATCGCCGTCAAAAGCACTTCTTCCCTTACACACCACTACTTCTCAAAAATAGATTCGGATACCTTTTACTGATTTTCTTCAACAAGAAGGATCTTTATAATTTTTCATAACTATCAAGTATCTATTAAATAAATCCTGTTTCTTTGTACTTGTTCTCTTTAAAAATATTAACATTTTTACATTCTTACGATTTTATAGACGAAGAAACTCTCTACCACGTAAAAGATACTTGGGAAAACTATTTCAAATTAAAAGAAGTTATTGATAATAGCTATAATTTTTGGAAAGGCAACTTACAAAAAAGATAATTAATAAAGTCGATTTCTTATCTCCATAAGGAATCGACTTTATTAATAGTAAATTTAAATATTTTTTCATTTTAGCTTCTATTACAAATTCCCTTTAACGTTTTCGACAATCTCGTTTATCGTATTTCGATCAAACTTATCACTAATTTCGTATGGCTCACGATCTCCTACTAATTGTACGCCTACGATATCATTACGGTCCTTACCATATTGTACTTCAATAATCGATCCACGCTCTATTTGTTTCCAAACAAGACCTGCTTCATCCTTGTTATCTAAAACGATACAGTCCTCAATATTTTCATCAATCCCAATTAACTTATTATCATCCATATATCCAACCTCGTATTGTTGACGTTCTTTCGCTTTTCCGCTTACTACTATATCTTTGCTTCCATACGAGTAATCCGTATAGTCCTTTTTCTCTGATTGTATCGCTTTCGGTTCTTTTTCTTCAGTTTTTTCAGTATTTCCACACCCCACAATCATACTAATTGGCATAACTACAGTTAATACTACTCTAGTAAATTTCTTTATCATTTATAACCAACCTCACATGTTTCACTTTACATTTATCCTCTTACCAAATAATAACATAATAATACCGAGAAAGAGCCAAAGATACAGTGAAACTTTAATCAGTAGTTTTTCATCCTAAAAATCTAGACTTTCAAAATCACTATCTGTACTATCGACAAATTATAGAAAGTAGACATCCTGCTCACATAAGATTTAAAATTAGAAAGTATGGAAAACATGATAAAAAATATAGGCTAGTTGTTCGCAATTAAAATGGTTTTTACATGAAGAAAGGAAGTGCACAACTTTGGATTTTAAAACAGTTATGCAAGAGCTTGAGTCCCTAGGCAAAGAAAGAACGAAAAAAATATACATATCTAACGGTGCGCACGAGCCAGTTTTCGGCGTAGCTACAGGTGCTATGAAACCAATCGCAAAAAAAATAAAAATAAACCAAGAGTTAGCAGAAGAACTTTATGCCACAGGCAACTACGATGCTATGTATTTTGCAGGCATTATTGCGGACCCGAAAGCTATGAGTGAGTCTGATTTTGATCGATGGATAGACGGAGCGTATTTTTATATGTTGTCTGATTATGTGGTCGCAGTCACTTTATCAGAATCAAATATTGCACAAGATGTTGCTGATAAATGGATTGCAAGTGGGGACGAGCTACAAATGTCTGCAGGCTGGAGTTGCTACTGCTGGCTTTTAGGAAATCGCAAAGACGATGAGTTTTCTGAAAGCAAAATTTCCGATATGCTTGAAATGGTGAAAAAGACAATCCATGATTCGCCAGAACGAACTAAATCCGCTATGAATAATTTTCTAAACACGGTAGCAATTTCATACGTGCCACTACATGAAAAGGCAGTCGAGATTGCAAAAGAAGTTGGTATAGTTGAAGTAAAACGTGATAATAAAAAAAGCAGTTTGCTAAATGCTGCAGAAAGTATTCAGAAAGAACTTGATAGAGGAAGACTTGGTTTCAAGCGTAAATATGTAAGGTGTTAGATGATTAAAAGGGTGTCAATCTAAGTAAGATTGACACCCTTTTTTAATGAGAAAAATGAATGAATTCCCCCTGCACACCTTATCCTTTAAACATTTCTTCATTCAATTTATAAACCCTATCTCTTTTCTCATCACTTTTGACAAAAATAAGCTTTCCTTCTTTAACAAATCCTTCTAATAGTAAGCATACTTCTCCATATGCTTTCGGCTTATTCGTTGTGAATCTTTCATCTGATATTTTTCCAGCTCGTATTAATTGTTCACACAGCTCAAGTGCACTTATTTCTTCAGAATCCATTAATTCCAATATATCTCTTTGCAATGGTGATAAAGGTACTGGTATTTCAGCTACCTCCACCTTTTCTTTCACGTTTTCTTCTTCAAATAAATCTTCAAATGAAATTTGATTCATTACTTCTTTTCCTTTCTAACGATTGATTTGTATAAAGCGTAGTTATTGTTATGTAGTACGTACCTTAATACATACATGTCAAACTCATGTACATCGTTTCATATAGTATATTTCGATTATACCAAATATACGTTCTGTTTTCTATCGTAGAATGGAAAACAGAACATTTTAACTGTATGTATCATCATTAAATAACGCTGAATATCAATTATCCACATTTTTGGTTATATTATCAAAATTCCATCCACATTACGGAAATAAATGACAAATAATTATAACTTACATGTTACAATTACGATGCATGCATTTAGTTGTATTAAATGCATGCATCGTAATGAGTATATTTAATAAAGTTAAATGAAACTGGGGAGGCTTGCGCAAATGGGCAAGAAAACAAGCAAAGCTAAAAAATTTTTCGGATTCGTAATCACCGCAGCACTAGCAACTACAACGGTGGTAGGCACAGCTAATGCACAAACAACTACGAATAGCTATAAGATAGCTGCCAATGAGAACATTGTATTTACAGATGTACCGAAAGACCACTGGTCAAAAGATGCTATTGATTACTTAGCGGCAGCAGGGATTTATAAGGGATATGGAAATGGCAAATTTGGTTTTGGGGACAACATCACTAGAGGACAGGTAGCTTCTTTAGTCAATCGACATTTAGGTTTAAAAGTAGACGATAAACAAGGAAATATGTTTAGTGATATTGCAAATCATATGTTTGAAAAAGATATTAAAGCCATTGCGCAAGCTGGAATTATGACAGGTGATGGAACAGGTACATTCCGTCCAGATGATGTATTAACTCGATATGAGATGGCAGTAATATTACAAAAAGCATTTCATTTAGAATCAAAAGAACAAGGGAAATTTAAAGACGTACCAAAAGGTCATTGGGCTTATGAAGCTGTAAATACACTGCGTAGTAACCGTATAGCACAAGGTGACGAAGCAGGTAATTTTAACGGAAATACATTTGTGAAGCGTGAGCAGTATGCACAATTTTTCTATAATGCAATAGCAAAAAACAGAGATTATAATTTCAACATCAATTCAAAAGAAGAACTGAAACAAATGTTAACAACAGCTTTAGAGAATGGGACGTTTGGTCCATTTACATTAAATTCATTGGGTAAAGATCTATCTGATGTAAAAAAAGAATATGGAGTGCCTGATGTTTTGAAAAAAGCACCATGTACAGAATGTGATGCACCTAATATAGCGGTATACGGCGATTATAATATTGATATGTACCCTTGGGACGCTAGATATATATGGGTGAAAATGGATATTTCTATCGATGAATTAAAAGAGTGGTTTGGTGAGCCCGATTTAATCGGAGAGGATATGACTAGCGAAGGCTTTATATATAATCGAGGAAGCTATTCTCTTTATTTCAGCTTCTCTGATGGTTATATTCAACGCGCTGAAATATCTAAACGTGAAGATCGTTAATAAGTTACAAACAATAAAAAAATCCTTCAAGAACATGTCTTTTCTTGAGGGATTTTTTTGTCTCTATCTATTTAACATAATACAAAGCTATAAAACTCCTACTGATTAAAGTTTCACTTTATTCTTCTTGGTGCTCCGCTTCCCATTCACTTAAATACGTTGCATATTCTAATTCATCTGGATTATCATGTAACATAGAAATAAACTCTAATTTATTTCCATCACAATCTAGAAAATATACGCTTGCAGCTGGCATCCACCTTTGGACAATTGGCTCTTCATTTCCTTTCCCCTGACTCCCTACTACCTCTATTCCACGATTTTCTAACCATAATTTAGAAATCTTTAAAAACGCTACATCTACACGAAAGGCGAAGTGTTTCGTCTCAAAATCTTCATTACTATGTACTTCCCATAATCCAAGCATTTGTTCTTTATTTTCTCCTACCCATAAGAAAGCACCCCGCCTTTTCGATAGTTTTTTTGCTAATGTTAAACCTAACTTATTTTGATAGAAATCTATCGCCTTTTCTAAATTTCTTACATGTAAATGCGTTTCATATATGCTTTGTATCATTATGATTCCTCTCCCCTACATTCCAATTTTTTGAAAACATTTTGTTTTTATCATACAAATAAATACATTTGAAATCATCCTACTTTTGTATAATTCCCCCTTACTACAAAGGTATATATCTAGCATTATCATTTATATCCCAACACCAAATTTCAATCAAAAACACATTTACCTTCTAGCAAATACATTCTTAAATTTTTATAATGTAATAAGAGTGACATCTTAACAATAGAGGAGGAACCATTCTGGATAAAACCAAAGTTATGGCTTATTTTAGTATAACGGGTGATATATTCCCTGTTGAAGCAATTACCGACGCCCTAAATATCGAACCTACAAGAACTTATAAAAAAGGTGATATTGTCGCAAGACGTGATAATCCGAATCTTGTATCCACCAAAACCCTATATAGAAAAGAAACTAATTGGGCTTTAAGCACTGGCTATCAAGAATCATACGATATAAATAATCAGTTGTATGTTATTCTAAAATCACTTGAAGAGAAAACAGAACCATTAAAACAGCTTAAGAAAAAATATGATTTAGAATTTCTATTTATGGTAGTCATTCAAATTGAGAATAACGAATCACCCGCAATGTATTTACAAAAAGATATACTTGATTTCACTAGTTCGATTCAAGCAGAAATTCATTTTGATCTAAATATTTATTAAAAACAAAAATGCTATTGATATTGGAATCAATAGCGTTTTTTTATATGACTAGATGTGTGAATTATTTTGTGAGAACAAAACAGATTCATTTTTCATTTCATTCTCAAAAACTGCATAGAGAATTCGCTCATTTTGATTCGCTTCCATTTTTGAACTCCACCTCGTTTGCACACTGAATTTTGAATTAACAAAAATCCAAAGCTAGTGTAACTGCTCTTCCAGGAAGATTTAACGTTACGATTACGCATTTTCTATACAAAAAAATATAACTATTTATAGTATGCTTTATGATATTATTATTTTCTTCCAAATGACAAAATTGATGACGTACGGATTAACCAGCACTCGGCGTATTTACCTATTTCCCTTTGCAAAATTTTAGCTTCTTATAGTTTTAGCTCTATAATCCATACCCGAACAACTAACTTCATCCTCTCTAGAAAATATCCATTCATTCTATTCAATTCCTAATCTACCTATTCCTTCATTACTCAGTAACAAAACAAGCCACCCAATTCATTTGAATTGGGTGGCTCTATACTATAAAGAGAATTTGCTATTTGTATTACTTCAATTTCCCTTCAAAAACAATCTTCCTACCGCACGGTTCCACTACTGTTTTGCCGTCTTTCTTCACTTCATGAAAGATTGGCTCTTCCATGCGGCGAGACGGTGCGTAACCTTCTTGTTCCATACGTGCTAAGCAGTCTGTAATTGTTTCATTTTCGAGTACTTCAAATTTCTTTTTATTAGGTTGTTTTGTCATGCCCTAACCTACTTTCTATTTTTCTTGATGCGAATTGATTCTTCATGTAGATCATATATAACATTGCGAGAATTCCTATTATAATCATAACCGCAATAAAAAAGCTTGTATACTGTATTTTTTCTATAAATACGCCTCCTAATACAGGTCCCAGTATACTTCCTAAACTAAAGGCGATTCCAGATAATATATTACCTGCTGGCAATAAGTGTCTCGGTAATAAATCTGTCATAAATCCAAGTCCTAACGAAAAGCACGATCCAATGACCATACCCGCTAACAACATGCAGGCAAAGACGATCCAGTAATATTGATCAAATACGGCTGCAAGTAAGAAAATACCCGTACTTATGCTGAACGTCCACGTTAAAATACGGTCCCTTCCGTATTTGTCACTTAATATACCGAGCGGAATTTGTGTAATAATGCCCCCAACTGCAAATGCTGGTAATAAGAAGGATACTTCTGAAACGGACCATCCTTTTCGAAGCGCGTATACTGGTAAATTACTGTTTAACATTGCTTCCAGTACACCATATGCAAGTGGTCCCAGCAGTGCAATCCATCCTAATCCAACAACTTGTTTATAACGAGAAAATGATGATTCACTCTTCACTTCTCTTTCATCTTGCGCCGGGAATGCATTTTTTGTTGGTAATAATAACAGCCAACCTATTAAACAAAGTATAGTAGATATAATAAATGGCGTTGCAAGACCGTACTGCACAGTGCTTGCTAAATACGGACCGACGGCAAAACCAATTCCGAAGAACACACCATATATCGATACTTGTCTACCTATTTTACTCGGATCCGATGTTGTCGTAATCCATGTTTGTGTTCCGACATGAAGCATATGATCTCCGACTCCAACTAGAAATCTAAGGATAAACCATACCCAAAACGAAAATGTTTGTGTAAAAAAGAATAATGAAATAATAACGAGAAACCCACCAATCACAATAATTGGCTTCATTCCAAATTTTTGCATCGGTTTTTCAAGAAACGGCGAGATCACTAATATCCCAATATATAGTGCCGTCGCATGAATACCGTTAATACTTGAACTAACCCCTTCTTGTTCAAAAATCATTGCAATGGCCGGTAAAAGCATACCTTGTGATAAGCCCGAGATTGCTACAATCCCAACCATAATCCAAAAAGTAAAACGCATTGACATTCCCTTTCCCTCTCCTTCTCACGCTTTCCACTTTTCATTATAAACTGTTTCTGCAAATGCGTGTACGAATATTCGCAATAAAAAAGAAGCTAAAAGAATGAATCTTTTAGCTTCTTATCCTTCCCAAACTTGTGCTTTCACATTGTTATGGAATTGCTTGAAATACGGATTTTTATAAAATGCAGTTCCATATACGTGTTGCTGTGCGCTAACGATTGGTTGTTGCGGATATTGCACTTGTAACGGAACTACAGCTGGTGAAATCTGCATATACAGCGGAGCTATCATCAATTTTGTATATACATGATGATTATATGGTGAATGCGCAATTAAGAGCGGATGATGCATAGATAATCTCCCCTTTTACATACAATGTTATAGCATATGCAATACCTTTCATTTCGGGGATTATTTCTGTTCTAACCAATCCTCTACATGCTTTATAAATACGTCTAAACAATCAATAAACGGTGAATGACCGCAATCTTCTAATAATTGCAATTCAGCATTCGGCAAATGTTTTGCTAACTCCTCACCCACTACTTGCGGTACGACATAATCTCTGTCACCTTGTATGACAAGCGTCGGAGCTTTAATACGATGAATTTGCTTATTTCCCTCTACAACCCCGTTATGTTCATCCGAAATATTAAATGTAATGAGCGCATAATTCACATCTACAAAATTACGTTGCGTTAACATATCGTCTAAATACTTTTCATAACGATCTGGTTCAGGTTGATTATGTGTATATATTAATAGATTCCATACTGTTCGGTAATATAATTTATTCATATTTTTTATCGCATCTAGCACTGGAGCAATTTGTACAGGATCTTGTGCAACCTCTTCCTTCGTCTTTACTAAACTTGATACGATTGGCTGCCCGTTTATATCTTTTTTAAAAATCGGATATCCCTTCATGCCCACCGATTCTACTAAAATTAACTTTTCGACAAACGTTGGATGATTCGCTGTAAATTGCATCGCAACACCACCGCCCATTGACCAGCCCATTAATGAAAATTTCTCTAGTTTTAATTGATCAATAAATAGTTTTACATCTTCTGCAAAATCTTGTATTGAATCTATCGCTTTATTATATGTTGATTGACCAAATCCTCTTAAATCAAGAGCGTAAATATGGTATTGATCTTGCAGCTTTTCAATGACTAAATCCCAATGTTGTGACGATGTCATGTTTCCGTGAATGAGTACAAGAATTTCTGCATTTTGCCTTCCAACTTCCTGATACGCAATCGTTTCTCCGTTCGATAGTGAAACAAACTCCATTGTTGCAGGCTTAATCATCACAAGTTCCCCCATTCTTTTTAATAGAAAGAAAATTCTTTACTTAATTAAAGAATAACATGCAGAATGTATGTTCTCAACAAAAAAGCGATACGAAATTTTTACATAAATCAACATGTCTATTACTAGACAATTATAATAAAAAAGTATATAGTTAGCTAGGTAACTAATTTGAAAGGATCAACATACATGGACGAAAAACAACATTTTTTTCACATTGTCAGCCAGACTTCTCGCAAGTTTACGAAAAAATTTAATGAACGCGTATCTCCCACTGGGTTATTTAGTGCGCAATGGGCTGTAATTTTCCGTATTAATCAAACTGGTTCTTGTACGCAAACAGAATTATGTCAGTATTTAAATGTTGAATCACCAACGATGACTCGTACGTTAACACGTATGGAAACGATGGGATGGATTATTCGTACTGAAGGAAAAGATCGCCGTGAGAAGCTCATTTCTTTATCAGAAACAGCGATAAAAATGATTCCGGTATGGCAAGAAGAAGTTGATACTTTCGAAGAAAAGACGCTAGAAGGTATTAACGAAGATGATTTACATCAAGCATTTCAAGTGTTACAACAAATTATTAAAAACTTAGATTAAATTGGAGGGATGACGATGCAAAGTGAAAAACTTTGGACGAAGGATTTCCTCGGAACTTGTTTTAGTAGTCTATTTCTCTTCTTAACATTTTATATGCTTATGACTACTTTACCCGTCTATGTAATAGACGGCCTAAAAGGAAAACCTGAGGAAATTGGTTTAGTTGCAACTGTTTTTCTTATTTCATCTGTTTTATGTAGACCATTTACAGGAAAATGGCTTGATGAATTAGGGAGAAAGAAAATTTTATTTATTTCACTTTCATTATTTTTAGCTGCTACCGTTATGTATTTCGGTGCACAAAGTTTATTTTTATTACTTGCCCTTCGCTTCTTACATGGTATTGGGTTCGGTATGGCAACAACTGCAACTGGTACGATTGTCACAGATGTTGCGCCAGCTCATAGAAGAGGCGAAGCGCTTGCCTATTTCGGCGTATTTATGAGTCTGCCAATGGTAATTGGTCCTTTTTTAGGTTTAACAATTATTTCTCATTTTTCATTCACTGTACTATTTATCGTTTGTTCCGTATTTTCATTGCTTGCATTTTTATTAGGACTACTTGTAAATATTCCGCATGAAGTACCAGTGAGCAAACAAAAACGAGAAAAAATGAAATGGAAAGACTTACTTGAACCTGCTTCTATTCCGATTGCTCTGACAGGATTTGTTTTAGCCTTTTCTTATAGTGGTATTTTATCCTTTATTCCTATTTATGCGAAAGAGCTCGGTTTAGGAGAAGTTGCTAGTTACTTCTTTGTTTTATACGCACTTGTTGTTGTCATTTCTCGTCCATTTACAGGAAAGATTTTTGATCGCTTCGGTGAAAATGTACTTGTTTACCCAGCTATCATTATTTTCACAATTGGTATGTTCATTTTAAGCCAAGCGCAAACTTCATTTTGGTTCCTTGGCGCAGGTATGTTAATCGGTTTAGGTTATGGAACATTAATTCCAAGTTTCCAAACGATTGCGATTTCTGCTGCAGCAAACCATCGCCGTGGTTCTGCGACAGCTACGTACTTCTCATTCTTTGATAGTGGTCTCGGTTTTGGATCATTCATTTTAGGTATCGTCGCAGCGCAATCAAGTTACCATAATATGTATTTCATCGCAGCTATTATCGTTGCGTTCACTTTACTTCTTTATTATGGATTACACGGACGAAAACAAAAATTCAAGAAACAACATACAGACGGAAAAGTTTCCGCTTAACATGAATAAGGAAAGTAAACTTCCCCGTTTACTTTCCTTATTTTGTATTTCTTTCAATTGAAGCGTATACTTATAATAGAAAAAACAAGGAGGGACCGATATGAAACTTAAAAAATCTCCCCTACTCTTACTCATAATCACATTCATATTTGTAATTACAGGGCTCGGTTTTACATACTTCAAACATAATAAAACAATCCCATCGAAAAATAACGTGACGAAAAAAAATTGGCTAGATGATCCGTACTTACGCTGGTCGTACACGCATATGAAAGAATTCACTTTAATTAACGAGGTAAATAATAACCCTAATCAAATTTCCCACTTCCCTACTGCATTGCAAAACTTAGACGATTTTGCTGTGGAGCGTAGATTTGGAAATACAACTCCTCTAAAAAAACTTTTAGACGATAACAAAACGGATGCTTTCGTCGTTGTACATAATGGACAACTTGTATATGAACGTTATTTCAATGGATATAAAGAAAGTGAGCCTCATGGTATGGCATCGTTAGCAAAAGTATTTACCGGGGCAATTATACAATCTCTCGCTGAAGAAAACCGTATTGACTTAGAAAAAACAGCTGACACATATATAAAAGAATTAAAAAATACACCGTTTGGTAAAGCCTCGCTTCAGCAATTATTGGATATGCAAGTTTCTGTAGAATATCCTACTCACGGATATGAACATCCAGCGTTAGAAAATCAAGATGCACAATTATACTTAGCGAGCAATATTTTACCTCGAGATAAAAATTACGACGGCCCGATGAAAATTTATGATATGTTACGAGAAGCAGAAGAAACTGCACCGCCTGGTTCCGATTTTTCTTACGATAACGGATCAGCAGAAACACTCGCTTGGGTGATTCGAACGATCACAGGTAAATCATTAGCTAAAAATGTTAGCGAGCGCATATGGTCTCAAATTGGTATGGAAGAAAACGCGTATTACGTAACAGATGAAACAAAAGTTGAACAAGCTAGTGCTGGTTTAAATGCAACTGCTAGAGATATGGCTAGATTCGGGCAATTACTATTAAACAACGGGGAATATAACGCAAAACAAATTCTCCCTTCTTCTATTACTGAAGATATAAAAAATGTCCAAGAAGGTGAACTTGCAGTTGGCCCTGGCGCTTCCATTTCTTATCATAATCAATGGTGGATTCCGCACAATGAACAAGGTGCTTTCGAAGTGTTAGGTAGTTACGGACAAACACTTTACATCGATCCGAAAGCGAATATGGTAATTGTCCACTTCTCTTCTAACGCTACGCCAAGTAATGAAATCCATTCCGTTTACTCCAATATGTATATTGATATTGCACATCATTTAGAGAAGCTTCCACAGTAGTGGAAGCTTTTTCTTATTGCTTTTTTATTTTATTCTAGTAACGTACTAACCTTCATATCGAAAATTATTTTGAATTCTGCTGTATGATTAGCGAAAAAACTAATTTTGAATCTGAAATGCTGTAGCATCTAGAATTCGAATGTGCTTAAAGATCCTGTCTTTCCATGAATTCTTTTCTCATGTTAGTCTCATACGATCCACACTCTCTCCACACACTTTTTAAAAATAAGCATGGGTAAACTAATAAATATAAATTAGGTATCCACCAAGACATATCAAAATCTAAACGGATTGTCCAAAATGCTAGCGCTTGTAATCCTGAACAAAAAGTTAAAATTAATGATAAGAACGCAAAGTGACTCCAAATATGTTTTTGTTTAGAATGTAAATACAAACTTAGAAATCCCGTTAACGAGATTAACAAATCCAAGGGTAAAAAAGACCAGTTCCATGCTACTAAAATAGGATCTTGGTAATCTTTAAACAAATATTCTTGCGGAATCATATGAAAAATTGTTATGAGCCAATATACAACAAACCCAAAATCAGTAATAAGGAAAAAATACTTTAATCGATTCAATGTATACGTTCCTCCACCATTTCTTTTTTCTTCGCTTCATGTGCCGTACTATTAAAATTTAATATTACGACTCCAACTAAAATAAAAAGAATTGCTAGTATCTTAATTATATTGATACTTTCTCCAAAATAAATAAAACCAATTGTTGTAATCGTTACAATTCCCATACCTGACCATACCGCATATGCTACGGACATTTCCATCCCCTTTAATGCAAATGACAGAAATGCAAAACTTACTACATAAAATACAAAAATAAGAATGCTTGGTACAAGTTTCGTTAATCCATCAGATAGTTTCATTGCAGTTGTACCTGCTACCTCAAATAAAATTGCGAAGCATAAATAAATCCACTGCATTATTCTCCCACCTTCTATTTCGGATTAGAAATTCCGTATAGTAACATATCCATAATCGATTCAAGCATACTTCCCAATGTATAATCACTCTTTTCAATAAACATAGGATCATATATGCGATTCAGTGCCCCCAAGTAGACTTCAATAAAAAACGGAATTTGAATTTTTCTTATGCTTCCTTCTCTCATTCCCTCTTCTATTAAACTAATTACAGTAGACCACCCTTCACGTAAAAACTGATCTAATTTTAACCATTGGTAATAATGATGTTTTTTTAGTTCTACTAATAAACGTGCATCCATGAATGTAAATTGTTGTGGAATGCAAATTAAGATGAGTCTTATTTTTTCAACTATTTGTAACATATCATCTTCAGCGATATTTTTTTCCTTTTCTTGAATACTTTCTATTACATTACGAATAACTTCATCCACTATTTCATCTTTTGAAGAAAAGTGCTCATAGATTGTCCTCTTACTGACAGCTAATTGTTTTGCTAAATCATTAATTGTAAATGTAAACCCCTTCGTTTGAATTTGATGAATTGTTTCTGTTACTATTCTTTGCTTCATAATCCGCCCCCTGAACCTTTGGTACCAATTTGGTTTTTTTAGTACCATTTCATTTTACAATATTTAACACAATCTATCCAACTAATTTTTATAATTTTCTAACGTTTAACTTAAAATAAGTTAAACGTTAGAGAGATGAGGAGCATTCTTGCATATTCAACAATCCAGTGAATAATTAGATAACACTCATACATGAAGCTTTAAATAAAGTTAAATGCAGCTCTATAAGGCTATGTTGGTATATGTTCTTTTTTAGCTTGATGGGGAGAAACCCCGATCTACTTTCACCTAAGTAAAAAAGCACCCTATAAACAGGGCGCTTTTCTCCAACCTAATGACTAATAGTAGAAGTTGGATATAATGTTGTTCCTCCAATTGAAACCTTTATTTCATTTGTTAATGGAACATTTTGTTCATTAATAATTGTTCTCCACCATTCCCATGCAAGACCTGTACATTCTCTTGCTACAATTTTTATATTTTTTGAATTTGGCGGAAGAGGGATTACCGTAGAGTAATGAGCTGTTTTGTCTTTTCCACTACCTTCCCATATTTTATGTGTTAGTACTTCTTTCCCATTTTGATCAAATGTAAATTCATCCCAAGATACATCAAATTGAGCAACGTAAGCACCGTAATGATCAAGTGTCATTTTAGCACTTGAATACTCTGTCGTTGTCGTCTCGATATAATCTGTATTGTTATGAACAGCAGCAGTTGCATTATCTTTTAAGAAAGTGCTTGTATAAGAAATTGGGTATGCTGGATTTTTAAAACTTAATTCAGCATTATCTTTAATAATATTTCGAATTTCATTGAAATCTTTTGTAACAACCTTGTTATGCTCTTTCGCATCTCCGCCTAATACGACAGCAGTAAAGGTACTTTCTTCAAAAATATCTTTGTACTGTCCACTCGTTTCGACACTGTTATTCTTAAGTAAAGCTTTAAAAGCAGCTTGTACATCTTTACTCTTAGATGTTGTTTCTAATTTTACATAAACCGTTCTGCCATAAGCTACATTTGAGACCATAACAGGTGGAGCTGAATTACTTACTCCTTTACGAGTTAGCTCATCAAAAGTAACACTATTATCAAATAGATCGGATGGATTGTTAGGTAGTTCAGCACTTACGGTATAGAATATTTGCTTATATGCCGCCACCATCACTTTTTTCTCTCCATTTGCAACTGCATTAAAATCAATGTTCAGACTGTTATCAAGATATTTCGCATTAACATTAAGAGCACTTGCGATTTGCGATTTACTATAAACCATAGATTCTGTATACTGCATTCTTGCAGGTAACGTATGTGTTGTGGAATACTTTTCATTCCAAGTAGATACTAAATCATCTACTGCTCCAGCTACATTACCATATGTCGGATTTTGGACAGTGATGGTATTTTCTTTTCTCATACCAGGTAAGTCTATACTAATATTCAAAGGCTTTCTCTTAGCCACTAATAAACTCGGTTGATTGTCTGCAAAAGCTTTATTGGCAAGTTGTACAGCTCCTGGATACGTGCGATTTACTACAGAATCAATAATCGAAATATCGACTGGTGACGTTGTAAGTGATTTTTTCTCACGTTCCACTACTACAAATTTACCATTTGAATTGATACTTTCTTTCGGAACAAAACTCTCTACTTTATCACCATTTACAGCTAAAACCTCTTGATTATTATATGTAAGGTTTGCTATACCAGTATCAATGCTACTAGCATTTTTAGCTATATCAGTTGCACGACCGGCTTGTGTTTCTGCGAAAGAAATAGATGAATAATTAAGAGTGGATAGACTAACTAATAAACATGCAAGGAACTTTCTTCTTTTGGTATTTTTCTTAACATTCAGAAAAATCACCCCGTTCTTTTTTAGTAAGATATAATAATAATGATTGATACATGATAGCTAACGAATAAACTTACATAAACGCTTTTAAAAGTTCTTGAACTAACGGAATTACTCCACCTAAAAATTTTAAAACTGCCATTGCGATTTCCATATTACTTCCTCCTCTTTGCTGTATTAAAATGTGTTGTATATTTATGCTTTCATTATAATAAGCTTTTACATTTGCATCAATTCATTTTTATATGCAATATTTCATATTAGGGAAAAAGCAACTTTTTCTGTCAGGGTGATGATGCTACTACTCTTCTTGAACATATTTCAATCCCTCTAAAAATATCAGAATTTTCTATTTTTAAAAGGTTATGTACAAAATAACCTCGAATAATTGTAATACATATACATAAGGAGGTTGATCTATTTTGTTTCGTTCTTTTACAAATGGTTGCGTCGCCTTAGTGCAACGTTTCTTGCCAGAGCCGTTTATTTTATCATGTTTATTAACTGTTTTTGTTATTTTCTTCGGCATGTTTGCAACGCACCAAACACCTGTGGAAATGATTAATCACTGGGGGAATGGAATTTGGGGGCTTCTCGCCTTTTCTATGCAAATGGCACTTGTACTCGTGACAGGATCTGCTTTAGCAAACGCTCCTCTCATTAAAAAAGGATTAACGAAAGCTGCAAGACTACCGAAAACGAATGGACAAGGTATTATTGCCATTTCAATCGTAAGTTTACTAGGGGCGTACATAAACTGGGGCTTTGGTATTGTTGTATCTGTTTTATATGCAAAGGAAGTAGCAAGGCAACTTGAAGGATTAGATTATAGGTTAGCCATTGCCTCTTCTTACTCTGGATTTCTCATTTGGCATGCGGGGCTTTCTGCTTCTATTCCTCTTACGTTAGCAACCGGCGGTGAAACGTTAATGAAAACGACAGCAGGAAGTATAAAAGAAGCGATTCCAATAACAGAAACGTTATTCTCACCATACGCTCTCGTGCCAGTTATTATTTTTCTCGTTACGATGCCTCTCATTAATAAAGCGATGCATCCAGATGAAAAACATACGATAACGGTAGATCCTAGCGTATTCCATGAAGAAGCTGCCGCTCAAGAAGTAGGAAACAATACGTTCGCTGAGAAAATGGAAAATAGCATCATTATTACACTTTGCGTTGGATTGTTAGGTCTCATTTATATTTTCAATTACTTTTATACGAAAGGTTTTAACCTTACGCTAGACATCGTTATTTTTATGTTATTAATTGCTGGACTTATTTTCCACCGCACTCCGATTCAATATATTCGTGCTTTTTCAGACTCTACGAAAAGTGCTTCTGGTATTTTGCTTCAGTTTCCATTTTATGCAGGAATTATGGGCATGATGATTGGAGCAAATAGTGAAGGACTTTCACTTGGAGGAGCTATTTCAAATTTCTTTATTAGCATTTCAAACGAAACGACTTTCCCACTCTTTACTTTTTTAAGTGCTGGCATCGTTAATATTTTCGTTCCATCTGGTGGCGGTCAATGGGCTGTGCAAGCGCCCATTATGATTCCAGCTGGTGCTGAACTTGGTGTACCTGCTGCAAAAACAGCAATGGCCATTGCGTGGGGCGATGCTTGGACGAATTTAATTCAACCTTTCTGGGCATTACCGGCATTGGCAATAGCTGGTTTAGGCGCTCGTGATATTATGGGATTTTGCGTCGTGAACTTACTATATGCAGGATTTATCATAAGTCTATGTTTCTTATTTATTTAAACGAAAAGCTAGTTTTATACTAGCTTTTTTATATAATAAATCTCTTATTTCCCACGCAATTTATAATCGTTTCCCACCTATTCTCCGTAAGATGTAATGACTCAAATGCAAAAAAATCTTCGCAAATTTTTCCGATTAGGTGTGGATGTTCCCTCAAAAAATTCCACTGTAACACTTTAGGAAGAAAATATGTTTCATATTCTTTACTTCCCATTATTACCTCATCAACTTCTCTTTCACAAATTCCTCTTATTAAATAATCATTTCTTAATTGTTTTTGAATTTGTTCAAACGTTTCGCTACATTTTTTCAATTGAAGTAAACATGTAATATACGTTCGCAAAAGTTCGTTGTCATCCCCGCAACACTTTATAATACGTTCCATTTCATTCATAGTGTACGAGCCTTTTCTTCTATTTGTAATAACCACTTTTCCCGCTTCTCTCGTTTACTCGTTTTTACAGATTGAAATACTGACCGTTTTATATCGCGAATGCCGCAAAAACGTAAAACACCTCTCTTCATTATAATCCAATCTGCTGATCGATATAGTAATGCGACGTACCATAACGGTGAGTCTAACGTATTAATTACCCATGCCTTCTTACCTTTCAATAAGCCTTTCGGCAGGGCCCCTTCATATTTATAAGCAAATCCAGCTACGAAAATGCGATCAATAAATCCTTTTAAAATAGCAGGCATCCCCCACCACCATATTGGATATATAAAGAGTAGCGTATCCGCTTCTTCCACCAACGTTCTATACCGAGCTGTTTCTTCTTCATTTACTAAATCACGTCTTTTCTTCTCTTCATTAAAGACAAGGACGGGATCAAATTGCTCTTTATATAAATCAAGTACTGTAACCGAATGATTAGTTTCTTGCAATCCTTTTTGCACATGCTCTAAAATCGCCGCGTTAAAGCTTGAAGGACTAGGATGAGCGTATACAATTAGTACATTCACTACAAAACAACTCCCTCTATAAGTTAAATTTTCCCCTTCTTTAACATCTTCTCTACAATTTGTACGTTTTTTGAACTTTGTAACAAGCGATGTAGTACCGTTAGTAACTCTTCCTTTTCTAAACCTTTCAGTTTCTCTTTCACCTTACTCTCACCAGCATCTTGAATATCATAAACAACTGCCGCCATATGCTTGCAAAGATTCTCATACGGACACTCGCAGCTACTTTCTGTAAAATCTTCAAGATCAATAATCACTTCATAGTTTCCTGCATTTCCAGTAACGAAAGCAAATATTTTCTTGTCTTGTATTTCAACATCTTCTACATGTCCATCTTCATAATATTCATAACCTTTATCCATAATGTACTTAGGAATCCACTTCGTTATATCATGTAATAAGTAAGCGTACATCATAGCACCTCTTCCTTTAATTCCCTTTTGACTTCTAGAGCCACTGCATGTTATTCTAATAACTGTCAAATAGCAAGTCTATATGACAAAAACGACTGACACCTATTCGGCGAAGGTGTCTCTTTTCATTTGCAGCCGATATGAATTGCCTCTTTCAGGCACATTCAATTTTTGACACTACACACTCAACACCATTCCCTGTATCAGGCTGCTTAAGCAGTCTTTTACTCTACATACTTCAAAAAAAAGAGAGCTTAGCTCCCTTTTCTCGCCTTATAAAATACCCCTTTTTCAGCATAGAGATATTCATCAGCTAATGTAATTTTCCCATCCAGTTTCAGTTCATCTAATAATCTTGATAAATAAAATTGATGTAACATCTTTTTCGTGAATTTTCCTTCATGATGCGAAACGATATGTTCTTGAATATCTAACAATGATATTGGCTTATCTTGCTCTATCATATATTCATAAACTGTACTACGCAGTTTGACGTATTTTTCGAGTGTCACAGTACTTCGCAACCCCTTTCTTCTTAATATAAATTTTCGTAATCGGTTTTTTTGCAATAAAAAAACCTCTCCGATAAGAAGAAGTTACGTATATATCTTCGTCTTATCTCCCAGAACAAATTTGTTCTGCTGGAATTAGCACCTGCATCGCGGTTGCTGGGTTTCATCGGGCCAGTCCCTCCACCTCTCTGGATAAGAAAATATTCACTTAATTCTTACTATACGTAATTTCATTTTAATTGTCAAACAAATATAACGAATTATATTTTCTTCTTTACTGTTCATACTATACATATATGAGTATGCAAGGAGGATTATGAAATGCATCAAAATGCTCGCGGATATGTACAAGATTCTTTTCAATCGTTACAAGAAGCAAAACATTGTTTAGAAGAAGCACTACAGACTGTTGAAAAAGATTTTAATCGCGCTCGTATTGAGCAATCTCTTTATGCGATCGAACAAGCTATTCAACGCTGCGATTACACCGTTCACATTTTAGAACAAGAGTGAAAAAACTTCCCATCATAAGGTGGGAAGTTTTTTCAAATGGCATACGTCATAATTATTGCCGTTATGATAAAAAAATATACAGAAAAATGCTCCTTACAATATGTAAGAAGCATGAAAGAGGCAAACGAATATGTAAGTCGCGACCCTACCTTATATGAGTATGCCTTTCTATGCCGTGTTATGCTTATCTAATATGCCGTACTTCTTTTTAAATCTTGTAAGAATCGTAATCCAAGACGTACTAAATAGTAGTAAGAACACAACATTCGAAATCGCATGGCTCAAATCGAAATAAAAACTTGCGATATAATACGAAATGGCTGTTTCCCAGGTCGCCTCTCGTATAAAACCGAGAAGCCCCCAGAAATTCATAATCCAGCCAAATAAAAATCCAACAAACAATCCGTATAGCAGTCTTCCCCATAGCTTTTTCATTAAAAATGTATTACGTAATAATCCAGCTATAAAACCAATCATACCCCATGAAAACATTTGCCACGGCGTCCACGGACCTTGTCCTAAAAAAATGTTAGATACGATAGCCGCTGTTGCACCAATCATAAAACCAGTTTCACTTCCGAACACGATTGCAGAAACAATAATGACAAAAGAAGTCGGTTGTACACTTGGTAAAATAGAAAATGGTACACGGCTCACTGCTGCAATTGCTGCTAACACAGCAACGAGAATAATTTCACGTGAAACAAACGCCTTCCTTTCAAAACGGATATAGAAAGGTAACATAATAACAACTAATAAAAACAAACTACTTAACATGTAATAACCGTCCATGATAAGTGTAGTAAAAAGTAATGTGCCTATTATCACTGCAAAAATACATACTATGAATGCAACATATCGTTTGGACACGCTTCGTACACATCCTCCCACGTTAATGCATATGGCAATTCTTTTCGAATAAATCGATTGATAGAGGTTGTATAAAAGAAGTTGCCACTAAAAAATTCTTTCGGTGCATCATTCATAATGACTGCTCCATCAAATAACATCATGCATTGATCCACGTATTTCGCTGCAAACTCAATATCATGCGTTGCCATTACAATTGTTGTCCCTTCTTTTTGCAGTTTCCTAAATAACTCTCCTACTCTTTCTTTCTTCCACGGATCTAGTCCTTTTGTCGGTTCATCCAGTAATAATAAAGTCGGCTTTGACAATAACGTCGTACATAATGCAAGTAATTGTTGCTCTCCCCCGCTACAATCATGCGGATGGCGTTCTTTAAGTGCATATAGCCAAAACTTTTTAAGCTGCTGTTCTGCTATTTCTTTTCCTTGTTCTCCGTATAATTCACGCGCTCGTTCATACACCTCGTCCCACACTGTATCAAATGTAAAATGATAATATGGATGCTGCGATACATACCCGATCCTTTTAAATCGTTCTTTCGAATCAATTTTATGTATCACTTTCCCATTCCACTTTACTTTCCCTCTTCTCGCTTTTTGTAACCCTGCTAAAATCGTTAACAGTGTAGACTTACCTGTCCCATTCTTTCCAACGAGAGCTACCCATTTTCCTTTTTCAATCGATACTGTTAAATCTCGTAAAATGAGCGGACTACTCTTTTCATATTGGAACGAAATATGCTCTGCACTTAAAATGACTTCTTGTTTTTCCCTTTGTACTATTGGCTCATTTACATATGATATCGCTGAAAAATCATTCATTTTCATTTGTGCTTCTCGCACTGTAAATGGTATATCTTTCGCATTCCACTCTAAAAACAATCTTGGAATTTGTGGAATAAATGGACGAAATCCTTCTACTTCCCACATGTTCGCTATAACCCTTTTCGGACTACCATCATACACGATTCGGCCGTTATTCATACAAATAACGCGCGTAGCAAGTGGTATTACCTCATCTAAACGATGTTCACTTAAAACGATCGTAATGCCAAGTTCTTCATTAATACGCTTTAACAACCCTAAAAACTCTTTCGCAGCAATTGGATCTAACTGCGCAGTTGGTTCATCTAATAATAGTAACTTCGGTTGCATAACTAATACCGCAGCTAAATTGACAAGTTGCTTCTGCCCGCCAGATAACGTATGAACAGATTGGTGCAATAAATCTTGGAATCCTAAGAAGCTAATAAGCTCGGCTATTCGTTTTTGAATAATGTGAGATGGTAATCCGATATTTTCTAAAGAAAATGCTAATTCTTGAATGACCGTATCCATTACGAGCTGATTTTCTGGATTTTGAAATACCATGCCAATTTCTTGGGCAGATAACAAGTCCGGTACATTTTCTAATAAAGTACCATCATAATATGTATCCCCAGTACGCTTACCAATTGGAAGTAATTCTTTTTTAAAATGTTTTAATAAAGTCGTCTTCCCGGATCCTGATCCTCCAGCAAGTGCAATAAACTCTCCTTTTTGAACAGAAAGAGAAATATGCTGCAACGCTTTTTCGTGTTCATCAGCATATACAAATGATAAATTGTTTATTTCTGCATGCGCCACCATATCCATTCCCGTCCTTCCATTATAATTGGTAAACTAATAAACATCGTAGATACGACAAACATCATCCCATCGTATTGCTGAAATAGAATCGATTCAACTTTCGGATAAATGATTAACTTCCCTCCGCCATACGTACTACATATAATAGCAGCTATAAATAGAATACTTAAATAACTGAGCGTATACCAATCGCGTCTTTCCATTCTATACCGAATATAAGTCGTACGTTTCGTTACACCAAATCCACGAGCTTGCATAGAATCTGCCGTTTGTAATGCATCTTCTAATGAACAAATTAATAATACTTGCAATAATTGCATACCATTTTTCACGCGTTCCATAATGGAACCTGCATCTACTTGTACACCTTTCGTTTTTTGGGCGAGTGTTATTTTCTGTAATCTTCTCATAAACAAAGGAACAAATCTCACTGTAATCATCGTTAACAATGCTACTTTCGGTGAAATTCTAGAAAACAAATATAAAAATTTATGACTTGAAATAATATCATTGTACGAAGCAAACGTAAACATAATCGCAACTAGTAATAATCCCATTACTAGTCCAAACATAATTGCCTCAAGTTTAATACGACTATCACCTAACCAAAATAACGTAGTTCGACCTCTATGCGTGAATAACGAATTAAATAAAATGACCATAAAAAAGAATATAATTGTGCTTGGTAACATCTTTCTTATCTTTTCGCTATTCCCTTGCATCAAATTGATTATAACGATTAATAGTATTGCTCCAATTAAAAAAAGAGGATGAAGACACATCATACATAGTATCATCACCCCGATATAATAGAAAAAATTCACAAAAGGATGTAAAGAAGAAAAACTTATTTTCATAGTCCTTTACCGAATGCCTTTCTTATTTTAATACAAACACCCACTCGATTGTATCGCCTGGTTTTACTGTAACTACACCTGCACTATGGTTTGGAAACGCACCGTTCACACGATATTTCCATCCACTAGTAGCAGTAACATCTTTTTCATATAAATCATTAATCCCTTTTACGTAAACATCGCCTTTAGATCCACTTGCATCCACATCTAAACCTGTACGCTGCAATACTTTATAAACAGTATCGCCGTCTTGTACATCCATCTTTTTTGCACCTAATAAGTAACCTTCATTACCTTTTACTGAGATAGTGACTTGTTTTGCTTGTGGTTTAGGTGGTTCTGGTTTTATATCTACTTTTGGTGGTACTGGCTTTGGAACAGTCTGAGTCGGTATCGTTTTCTCCTCTTTATTCGGATCAACTTTTTGCTCCTGTTTCGGTGTTTCTTTCGGCTGATTTACAACCTTCGCTTCTTCTTTTACTTCTGGTGCTTTCGGTTGTTGCTCTTGTTGTTTCTCTTCTTGTGCTTTTTGCTGTTCTGGTTGCTTAGCAGCAGTCTGTTCCTGAGGTTTTTCTTCCTTCTTTACTTCCGGTTGTGCCTGCGGCTTTTCTTCTTTCGGTTTCGCTTCTACTTTTTGTTCTTGTTTCTCTTTCTGTTCTTCTTGCTTATTTTGTTCCTGTTCATCTTGTTTTTCCTCCGGTTTTTCTTCCGGTTTCGCTTCATCTTTTTTATCTTCTTGTTTTGCTACTTCTTCTTGCTTTGGTTCTACTTTCTTCTCAGGCTTTACAGCTGCCTCTTCACATCCGGCAAGTAGTCCGAGTGAAAGCAGTAAAGAAATAAACCATTTCATCTTACTCATGTTGTCTCTCACCTTTCATAATAAAATTAGGAGCAAATGATTGCTCCTAATTTTTGTTAAGCTGCTTTACGTCTCCATAATACATATGCAGAAGCAATACATAATACACCCATACCTACTTCTGTCGCTGCACTATGAGAAGATGCTCCTGTTTTTGGTAGTGTGCTACCATTTCCGGATTTTTTATTTTTAACCGGTTCGTTATCAACAACAACTTTTAAATTGTCATCTTTTGTTTCTTGTTGCACTTGTTTTTGTTCTTCTGGTTGTTCAGTAACTTCTTTTTCTACTACAACATTTTCTGAATCTACATTTGGTTTCTTATCGATTTCAATAACAGATTCCGTTGACCAGTCATAAATCGATTTTCCAAGATCTTTAAACTGAAGTAAAGCTAATAATGCTTGCTCTGTTGCCATTCCGCTACCGGTTTGATCGCCTGGTAACCATTTAAATTCACCATTTGGAAGTTGATATGACAATAGATTTTGCACTGCCTTATGAAGACGGTTTTGATCTACATCTTTCACAAGGGATAATCCAATAATAGCTTGCGCAGCACTATTAGAATTCTCTTGTCCATCAGCAGAGAAACCACCATTTTCTAGTTGCTGATTATATAAGTATGCAACAGCCTTTTGCACAGCTGGTTTCACATCTTCTCGCTCTTGATAAGGAGCTAATGCTGATAAAACCATACCTGTTACATCAACGCTACTAGCACTATCTTTACTGCTTGCGCTATCGTAAGTCCAGCCGCCATCTGTATGTTGCGCGTTTAAAAGTGCATCTACTAAAGCAACTCGATTCCATTTTGAATCTACTGGAATTTCATATTTTTTCGTATCAAATGCAAGTAAAGCAAATGTATAACCTGTAACAGAATTCACTTTATCTGATTCGTACAATTTTTGAACTAAATTATGTTCGCCTACCATTTTTGGGTCTGCATTCATTGCATTCATCATAATAATCGTTCTAGCTAAATCTGTCGCTGAAAAACGGTTAATGCGCTTTTCTACTTTTTCAGTTACAGCCTTAACATAATTTAATTTCGCCTCGATTGGAACATTCTTTCCAGAACGAGAAAGACCTAAAGCTACCCAATCGCTTTCAATTCCATCTTGTAACATCTTTTCAGATGTTTTAGAGATTGCGTCATTTACTTGTACTGCTGGAACTTGAATGTTTTCTTGCTTTGGTTGTTCTGGTTTTTCTTGTTTTGGATCATC
>NZ_JAKUFR010000021.1:0-63198 GCF_022663555.1 Bacillus cereus group sp. BfR-BA-01381 | reverse complement strand
ATATGAAAATAATGAATTAAAGTAAAAAACCAAGCAAATTTCAGTTTGCTTGGTTTTTATGTTAAATCGTAGGAGACTCATTAAATTCATAGACGTCTTCATTGTTTTTGTTCGTACTTAAAACGAATTTGTGCTGCAATAGTTGTAGTTTAAAGAATGCTAACGGATCGTGATAAGTTTCTGGGTTGCTTCTTAACGTTGCTAATGTTTGCTCGTCTTCCTGTATTTCAAGTTGAGCGGTTTCTACATTTTGCTTCAATATGCTAAGTGGATCTTTAAAGAACATCATGATATCTCGTTCTAATGCGCCTTCAAATACTTCAAATTGAAGGAAGAATTGTTTTGAGATTGTTTGAGCAATTTCCGTATAATCTTCCGTTTCAATGTATTGTTTATATTTGTTTGCAAGCATAGATTGATTTTTTTGCATGTTACCAAACAGTTTTCCTGCACTCTTTAAGAAAAATTGTGTCGGTGTAAAGCGTAATAAAATATTGATGTTCGATACTGTAATTCTATTTGTCATACGTACAACATCTCGATGCCAATCATCTAGTAATTTGAAATCGCAAGGAAGTTTCATACGTTCTTCTTTATATAATTTATTAAATGTTTCACTCATTTCATCTAAATAAGATTGAGCTTGAATAAATTCATTATGCGCTGTTTCAATCCACTCTTGAATAAATCCAGTAAATTTAGGGAGAAGCACTTGCTGTACATGTTTTTGAATTCGTTCGTTCATGGCAGTATTTAATTCTTCATGAACTAATTTGAAATCACTATCTTCTTGAACAAGGTCAGAGCAGCTCTGTAATAATTCAGGAATTTGAGAATGGATATCTCGTGTGATTTCTTCTTTCGTTAAAAGATAAGATTCTGTAATAGAACGAATTTTATCTTTTTCAAGAGCGGTAAGATTGTTAATAAATCCGTTTAGTTTTACTGAGATATGTTTATTCCAACGTACTGATTTGACTAATGTATTTTCTAATTCCACACGTTCATTTACAAGGTATGCGATGGTCTTTTGAGTAAACCATATTAGTTTTTCGATACGTTCTTGTTCTATATCGCGTTCTGCTAGATTAGAAAGAATAGACTCTGTCACGTCCCCAAGTTGTTGGCTTCCCTCTTGTGAAGGAGAGTATGGGAAGAACTGCGCATTTGGGAAATGGACTTTCATCTTACTCATTAGTTTTTCATTCGTATCCGCACTATTTGTGTGTAATACGAAATGAATTTGTAAGTTTGGTACTTGTTCACTTAAATAAAGTAATGTATCGAGTTCTTCACCATGTAACGATGAAGCAGAATTTAATACGTAAATAAGGCTATCTGCGGCTTGTAAGTATTCAAAATATGAGCTGTTTTTATCCACTTGTCCTTGAACAGATGGTGTAACAAGAAATGCAAATTTATTCTTTCTCAAAAATCTACTTGGTAATTTAATTTCTATACATTTGTTCTCAAGTTCTGATTGTTCAGGTGTAGCCATTATTTGATGGAATTCATCAAAGTTCGGTATATTGTGCACATCTAGCTCAGTGAATTCTGTTATTTCAGTTTGGCTATCATCCTTAAATAGAATAGGAGTTGTTATAGTTTCAGTTAAGATGTTCTCTCCTAATATTGAATTGACGAATGATAATTTATCATGGTCACTAGTTCCCGCAATTAGTAATTTTGTAACATTTAAATCACATAGTTCATGAACGAGTAACGTAAATTGATGACTTAAATCTACATCATTTTTTTCAGCCCATACAGCAATTGTTTCGAATAAATGAGAAACAGTTTCCATATTTACATTTGTTTCAGCTGTTGAATTAGAGAGTAGGGCTCCCGCACTTTTTACGAGTAATGACTCTAAAGTTGTAGGTGAAACTTCATTCCACGCTAACACTGCAGCAGAGACGAATAGAGCGTCTTTTGCTCTCGTTAAACTAAACCAATTTGTTAATAAGTCAGGTACAAGTCCTTGCATTTCATGCATGAAATGTTCACCAGTAATTAATTCAAAGTACGTATCTTGATAGCGTTCAACAATTTCATGCCAATCGTCATTGTTGTCTGTTTCAATATGTAAGAATAAATGATTTATTGTTTGAATCCAAGCTAGATGCGATTTTTCATTTTGATAGCTGTTCCAAAGAGCGATAACAAGTTCCTTAAATTGGACTTGATCAATTGCATATAAAGCTTTTAAAGATTCATAGAAATATTCTGGTTTGATTTGTTTCGTAAATCCTTGATTCACATAATTAATTAAAGTATCGAACCAGTGTAATGATTTTGTTCGAATTCCTTCTTGAACGGCAAGTTCGATGGCGTTATTCCAATCTTCTTGTTTTTCATAGAACGAGCGAGCAATTGAAGTAATATTTGGATAGTCAGGTTGAAATGCAACAGCTTCACTAATCGTCTTAAATGCTAGACCTAAACGATCTTGTTCGATATAAAGAGAAAGAAGTTGTAAGGAAACCTCCATTGTAAGAGTTGTATCTTCCGTTTGGATAGATTGATACATTTCTTCTGCTTTTGGTAAGAATCCTAGTTCAAAATAAGCATCTGCAATATTTTTGGTTGCCCAAAGTGCAAGCTCATTATTTACTTTCTCCCATTTAAATATCGCTGCTTCAAAGTCTTTATTTTGGTAATACAATTCACCTTGAGCAAAGCGAATATTAGAAATGTTGGAGAATTCATTTGTAGATTCATTTATATATGCTTCACCGAGTACTTCTGATACTGGAGTAGAAGTTTCTTCTGTTAAAAATGTTTTATAGTAAACCTTTTGGATAAATTGATTTTCAATGGTCATGTTCGTTCCCCCTGTATAATTTAGAAAAATGATGTTGTATGTAAAGGGTGCATGTTCTTTTAATAGGTAGAAGTTGCATTATATCGACCAAACTATGTTTTTGCTAGGTATATCATTTTTCCTGAGAGTTAAACCGTTGCGAAAAGTAACTTTCCTTTATTGTAACAAAAAAACAAGCATATGAATTTTTATTTTTTAATCCCGGTATTGGTGGATAGTAAGATTAGCCCTTCAAGAAGAGATAGATATAAGGGAAGAAGGCGGGAGTCTAGCGCATGATTGATGTGTACTAAGAATGAGCGAGGTCACTGATTAATAGTTCAATTTCCTCCTGCTAAAGGAATGGATAGAAGTAGAGTTCATTATAAAAACAATGTATAGTGAATATGTATACCATGTTTGTCTGAAAGATAGAAAGGGCACAATATGGAATAACGATCGTGTATAGGATGTGTCTTCCGAATGGAACAACATATTGGCGAGTTAATCGCACATTATGGGTATTTTGGAATTATTATAGCTTTGGCCGGTGGGATTGTTGGATTACCGATACCAGACGAGTTTTTATTGACTTTCGTTGGTTATAACGTTTCAAAAGGAGTTATGTCAGGAACTGCTGCTTTTTTAAGTGGGATGGCTGGTGCGATGTTAGGCATTACATTAAGCTACATATTAGGTTTAAAACTTGGACTCCCTGTTTTAAAAAAGTATGGACCGAAAATTAGAATTAAGGAACATCACATTGAAAAAACACATATTTTATTTGAAAAATATGGCCCATTTCTTTTAATAGTTGGTTATTTTATCCCAGGAGTACGTCATTTAACAGCATATTTTGCTGGGATGTCGAATTTAACACTTTGGCGTTTTTGTTTGTACGCTTACGGTGGTGCGTTTATTTGGATAAGTGTTTTTATTGGACTTGGCTGGAAGTTAGGAGAGAAGTGGCGTTTCGTTGAGTATAGTTTGCATCATTATGGAATATGGATTTTATCCATTTCAGTAGTTGTTACATGTGTCGTATGGTTTTACATAAAGAAAAAGAAAAACCGCGAGTAGCGGTTTTTTAGCTGAAAGCAATAAATAGTACACCAGCTGTAATAAAGACAACACCAATACCAGTCATAAAGTTTAATTTTTCGCCGAGTATAATCATAGCGAGAATGATAGAAAATACGACGCTTAATTTATCGACAGGAGCTACTTGTGAAACTTTTCCTGTTTTAAGGGCAAGAAAATAAAATAGCCATGACGAAGCACCTGCAACTCCACTTAATGTGATAAAAAGCAGTGCTTTTTTATTTAGAAGTACGTCGCCAATATTTTGAAATTTACCTTGTATAATAATAACGCCTACCATAAATAATGCCATGATAATAGAACGAACTGTCGTAGCAACATTGGCATCGATTCCATCTAAACCAATCTTACCGAAAATAGATACAAGGGCAGCAGCAATTGCTGATAATAGTGCGAATAAGAGCCATGAACTCATAGTAAAATTCCTCCAATCTTACATTATTATACATGAAAATCATTCTCACGTATAAAGTGAATGGGGTTTTACCGCCTCGCAAAGAGCTGGATAGATAACGAAATAATCCCCACCTTATATTTTTCATAAGGTGGGGATTATTATACTACTCTGCAATTTCTTCATATAAAAAGTACGTTACATTATAAATATGTTCTACTTCATCATCTGTCATAAACAATAATTCGTCACGCTCAATCCCTTTTTTCTTTTCAATAAACTCAATCATGTTTTTACGTTCTTCTCTTTTCATCAATTTTATTTCTCCTCTCAATCTGTTTTAATACAGTTTATTTAAGTTACTGCTATTATATAACAGAATCTTTAGAAAGTTCCACCTATTTTATTGTTTTTTTCAGAAGAACTTTTCGACAAAACAAGCCCACCTAAAGGGGGGCTTGTTTCACTTTATAGTCGTAAAAACTCGGGCTCCGTCGTACCGGCACCATCGATGTAATAAATTGTATCGGGGTTGATTTTAATTAGTACATAATTAGGGTCTTCAGGACCGAGTAACCAACGCTTTAAGCTATTATTCCAAAACTTGTTTTTTAATGTGGAGTCTTCCTCGATGGAGGCTAAGCCTTCCACTTCGATATAATCTTCATCTAATTTTTTTCCTTCACGACCAAGTAGTACATGTACATTTGGATTGTTTTCAATATCTGTTATCTTTTTTGATTGTCGATCTGTTGCAACATACAGTACAAAATCTTCATGGAAAAACATCATAAAGGCGCTATGAGGTTTCTCATTTCGTACTGTAGATAATACACCGGTACGTTGACCTTGAATAATAGTTGCGATTTTTTCTTTTAAGTGCATAATTTTAACCCCTTTTCATAATTTATAATTCTGTCTGTTTCAACAAGATAATTTAAATATCTTTCATACTGTTTTCTTCAATCCGATTTTTTAAACGCAATTGTGATGAAATCGGACAAGTTAGGAGAAGAATAATAATAATAATATCGAGGAGAAATACATACGATGGAAGGATGAAAAGCATGTTTAATAAAATATTTCTTATAGTAGCGCTTATAGGTGTACCACTGTCTGTACTTGGGAAAACACTTCATTGGCCTCAAACAATTATGTTCGCTGTGTATTGTATTACGATTATCGCATTAGCGGGTTTTATGGGGAGAGCGACAGAAAGTTTGGCAATTGTATCTGGTCCTAGAATAGGTGGATTATTAAATGCTACTTTCGGTAACGCTGTTGAACTAATCATTTCAATTTTTGCACTTCAGGCAGGATTAATTGAGGTAGTGTTAGCTTCTTTAACGGGTTCTGTACTTGGAAATTTATTATTAGTAGGAGGGCTATCCTTCTTTGTGGGAGGGCTTAAATATAAAAGACAAAGTTTTAATGTGTATGATGCAAGGCATAATTCAGCTTTATTAATCTTTGCTGTAGTAGTAGCATTTGTTATTCCAGAGATTTTTTCAATGAAGATGGACGCTGGAAAGACGTATCAGTTAAGTATTGGTGTTTCGATTATTATGATTATTATGTACCTTGCTGCATTGCTATTTAAGTTAGTTACGCACCGTGGTGTATATCAGCATAAAAGTGATGAAGTCGCTCATGAGGAAGAACCAGAGTGGTCGAAAGGGAAAGCACTACTCATTTTAGCGATAGCAACAATTGCGGTAGCGTATGTATCAGAGGCGCTCGTGCATACATTTGAGACAGTTGCAAAATCATTTGGTTGGTCAGAACTATTTATAGGGGTTATTATCGTCGCAATTGTTGGGAATGCAGCGGAACATGCATCTGCAATTATTATGGCGTATAAAAATAAAGTAAATATTGCAGTTGAGATTGCAATAGGTTCTACATTACAAATTGCCATGTTTGTTGCTCCTGTATTAGTACTGCTTTCTATGTTCTTCACGCAAAGGATGCCTTTAGTATTTACGATACCAGAACTTGTTTCTATGATTACAGCTGTTTTCTTAACGATTGCGATTTCAAATGATGGAGATACAAATTGGTTTGAAGGCGGTACTTTATTAGCAGCGTATGTCATTATGGGAATTGGTTTTTATTTATTATGAAAAAATAGGCATAACAATTGTGCCCAGAGAAAACAATAAACAAAGTAGTATATACCTTTACGTAGGAAGGAGCCAGACAGGTGAAACGAGTATACAGCATATGTCTTTCAACTATGGTCTCGTTTATTCTATTATTTCCTAACATGAGTTTTGCAAAGACAACGGTAGAAACAAAAATGCCTTCATCTGTTTTAAATATTTCTAAAGACAATACGTTTCCAAACGATGCACAAGATTTACCGCGTTTGCAGCCGAGTAAGTTTGCTCAAGAACTATTGAAAACAGCGAATATTAAAATTGAAAACCCAGACTTAATTCGAATGTTTAATGAAACGACAATTTCGAATGCGCCGCTTGCGGTAGGATACCGAGCGAAGATTTATTTAGGTCAATGGGCTTTGCATTATGAATCGGTTGATACATCGATTAATTGGGAATATAAACAAGTAAATCGCAATGTGTATGATAATCGAGGAGGAGATCGCCTATATCCGCTACGCTATAAGCAAGAAACGCAAAAGACGGTTGAAGGCGATTTAACAGCAGATATGAAAGATGCTGCAGATGTGAAGAAAATGATGCTTCTCAAAGCACTTGAAAAGGTACAATTGCCGCTTTCATTTAAAACGACCATTGGTTATGGTACCGGACATGAGCGTGTGTATAATATTAGTCCGAGTCAACTTGGATATTTATATGCTTATACACCAGCTGTAAATGAAAAAGGGAAAGTAACATTTGGAGAAGTATACCTTGTACTAAAGGGAAATCAAAAAAGGCTTGTTGTAAAAAATATTACTTCTCAAGGAATTGGAGCGGCTATTCCAATTCATGATCATTTATTCTTTAAATTCATTTCTTCTTCTCACTCGCAATAACATAAAAAACGTCAGCTTATAAGCTGACGTTTTTTTATAATGTAATATTTGCTGTTTTTGATAAGAAATCTTCTGTCGGATAGTAGCTGTTTTTTACAAGAACATTCGGTCCAAGACACTTTACTGCAGGACAGTGACAGCTTAATGATTTTGCTGTTTTTGAAGCGCTCCATTTTTCATACGCTTCTTGTAACGTATTTGTTTGTATGTTTCCTAGAAGTGGAACATCACCAAAGTCCGTTACAATAATATTTCCATCGAAAATATTTACATTTAAACGAGAACGGCCATCTGGATCATTACGAACTGTGACATTTTTGCTCTCTTGTAATTTTTTAAATGTGGCAATGTCTCGCTCGTCATTGCTACAAGCATAGAAAGGTAAAGTTCCAAATAACATCCATACATTTTCATCGCGAATTTCTAGTAAATGCTCAATTGCATCACGAATTTCAGCTTTTGTTAAAATCTCTAGATTACTCGCGAAGTCACTTGGATACATTGGGTGAACCTCATGACGTTTACATCCCATTTCGTCAACGATTTGACGATGAATATGTTCAATGTGTGGTAGAGTTCGTTTATTCAGCATCGTTTCAGCAGATACAAGTACACCTGCATCTGATAGAGCTTTACTATTTGTAATCATTCGTTCAAATAACTTTGCACGTTGTTCATACGTAGGTTTACGCTCCATCATTGCAAATCCACCTTCAACGAAGTCATCAATTGTTCCCCAGTTATGAGATATATGCAATACGTCTAAATAAGGAATAATTTGCTCGTAACGTGCTAAATCTATAGTTAAGTTTGAGTTGATTTGAGTGCGAACGCCTCGTTCATGGGCATATTTTAAGAGTGGTGTTACATAGTTGTCGACGGATTTTTTTGAAAGCATAGGTTCTCCGCCAGTAATACTTAAAGAACGTAAATGAGGAATCTCATCTAATCGTTTTAATAAAAGATCCATCGGAAGCGGATTCGGGTCTTTCGGCTGTAACGTGTAACCAACAGCGCAATGCTCACAGCGCATATTGCATAACGTCGTCGTTGTAAACTCAACATTTGTTAATAGTAGTTTGCCGTACTCTTCAAGGTCCATATACGCTTCCCATGGATCGTAAGAAGGAGTAATCGGCTTCATTTTTTGTGATATCGTCATATGAAATACTCCTTTGACTATTGAAATAACAATTTGTCCATTCTCTATAATAGAAGAATATGTACTTTTTATAAAGTGAAACTTTTTAGAGGAAAAAGAGAGAGGGCTTACATTATAGTGAATAACCGTGACAAAATTGATGAAATTACATACCCATTGTAATCATTTTTGCGGTATAATAAAAGCAACTCGAATTAAAAGGAGAGTGCCTTCATGGGAAAAGCAATTCAAGATAAAGATACACAATTAGTATATTTAAAGGAACGTTTAAATATGTTCATTGAAGTAATTGATACAATTGAACCTGAAGAAGTAGAATTAGAGGATGTAGATCGTCTTCTTGCAATGTTAGATGAATTAGAATTAAAATGTGAGCAATTTAAAAAAGACGAATAATATATTAAAAAGGCTGCCAATTCCAATTTGGTAGCCTTTTTCTGTACGGATAATAGAAGGACGATAGAAAAAGAGGTATAATCAAGTTGTGAAAAATTTCATTTATGCTTTAATAGCGTGAAAGAAATAAAAAGCTGAAGAGCATAACAATGAAATTTTCAGCTCATAACGTTTTGGTAGCGTTCACAATTGAGGGGGAAGTAACAATGGAAAAGCTTCAAGAAAGCATGTATCAACTAATTGTTGAAACGTCAACGAACTTACCGAAAGATGTTCGTCGTGCGATTCAACAAGCGAAAGAACGAGAAAATGCAGGGACTCGTTCTGCGATGGCACTTGGCACAATTACAAATAATATTAAAATGGCTGATGATAACATCTCGCCAATTTGCCAAGATACAGGGATGCCAACGTTTAAAATTTATACACCAGTTGGTGTGAATCAATTAAAGTTGAAGGAAGCTATCTATAATGCGCTTGAGCGGGCGACAAAAGATGGTAAACTTCGTCCAAATTCTGTTGATTCTCTTTTTGGAGACAATAGTGGAAATAATTTAGGACCAGGTACACCGGTAATTAAGTTTGAACAATGGGAAAAAGATTATATTGATGCACGTTTAATCCTAAAGGGTGGTGGCTGTGAGAATAAAAATATTCAGTATAGCTTACCATGCGAACTAGAAGGACTTGGACGAGCTGGCCGTGATTTAGAAGGGATTCGTAAATGCCTTCTTCATGCAGTATATCAAGCGCAAGGTCAAGGATGTAGTGCAGGTGTAATTGGTGTTGGTATCGGGGGAGACCGCACATCAGGTTACGAATTAGCAAAAAATCAATTATTCCGTACATTAGATGATGTTAATCCAATCCCAGAATTACAACAACTTGAAGAGTACGTATTAGAAAATGCGAATAAGCTTGGCATTGGTACGATGGGATTTGGCGGAGAAACAACTTTACTTGGCTGTAAAATTGGCGTGTATAACCGTCTGCCAGCTAGTTTCTACGTATCTGTGGCGTATAATTGCTGGGCATATCGTCGCCTTGGCGTAACAATCCATCCTGAAACAGGTGAAATTATGGATTGGTTATATCAAGAAGGTGAAGATACACTGGAGCAAGAAGTACAAGAAAAAACAGAGCAACGTGAAATTGTATTACAAGCACCAATTACAGAAGAGCAAATTCGTGAACTTCGCGTTGGTGATGTTGTAACAATTAATGGCATGATGTATACAGGTCGTGACGCAATTCATAAGCATTTAATGGATAACGATTGTCCAGTAGATTTAAATGGACAAATTATTTACCACTGTGGTCCAGTTGTTGTGAAAGATGAAAATGACAATTGGCAAATTAAAGCGGCAGGTCCAACGACAAGTATTCGTGAAGAACCGTACCAAGGTGATATTATGAAGAAATTCGGTATTAGAGCTGTCATTGGAAAAGGCGGTATGGGTGCGAAAACATTAGCAGCTTTAGAAGAACACGGCGGTGTATATTTAAATGCAATCGGTGGTGCAGCGCAATATTATGCTGAATGTATTAAAGAAGTGAAAGATGTTGATTTCTTACAATTCGGTATTCCAGAGGCAATGTGGCATTTACGTATCGATGGATTTAAAGCAGTTGTAACAATGGATTCTCACGGTAATAGCTTACATGCAGATGTTGATAAAACATCACTTGAAAAATTAGCTAGCTTTAAAGAGCCAGTATTTAAGTAAATAAAAAATGCATCTCGAATCATTCGAGATGCATTTTTTTGGTATATATAGAAAAACATGTTCAGCATGAAAGAATGCGTAGCAACAGAAACTACAAGTACGATTATATATGGAAAGGAGACTATTTATGAAACATAAATGGTTATATATCGGTCTCATTTTTTCAATTATGATGGCACTTGTTCCAGTTTCGGCATTAGCTTATACAAATACTCCACATAACTGGGGAATCCCGCGCCCTAAAAATGAAACAGTACCAGATGCAGGAAAGTTATATACAGATTTACTACAAAAAAATGGTGGTTTTTATTTAGGGGATACGAAGAAAAAAGATATTTATTTAACATTTGATAATGGTTATGAGAATGGATACACAGGGAAAATCTTAGACGTATTAAAAGAGAAAAAAGTACCAGCAACTTTCTTTGTAACGGGGCATTACATTAAAACACAAAAAGATTTATTGTTAAGAATGAAGAATGAAGGACACATTATTGGAAACCATTCTTGGAGTCATCCTGATTTCACAGCGGTAAACGATGAGAAACTTCGTGAAGAATTAACGAGTGTAACGGAAGAAATTAAAAAAGTAACTGGGCAAAAAGAAGTGAAATATGTACGTCCCCCGCGCGGCGTATTTAGTGAAAGAACGTTAGCTCTTACGAAAGAAATGGGCTACTATAATGTATTTTGGTCACTTGCATTTTTGGATTGGAAAGTAGATCAGCAAAGAGGATGGCAATATGCGCATAATAATGTTATGACGATGATTCATCCAGGATCTATTTTATTACTTCATGCCATATCAAAAGATAATGCAGAAGCACTTGCAAAAATCATTGATGATTTGCGCGAGAAAGGGTATCATTTTAAAAGTCTAGATGACTTAGTAAAAAGCAATCAACCGTAAGCATGTATGCTTGCGGTTTTCTCATGCTATAATGATGTGTAAAAAGGATGGGGAAACGTATGTGGAGCGAACATGTTACGTTAGAGTATCCGTATCATTTTGAAGAAGTGTTAAAACGTTTATCTTTTGATCCTCTTAACGTCATTCAATTAGATGAGAAAGTTATTTATGTCCCGCTTTGTATAGACGAGGAACAGATTGTTGTTCGCCTGCAAGGGATTGGTACTGTTCAAAATCCACAGTTTTGGATTTCTAGTCAGACAGGAGATTCAGAGAAAGTCATGAAACGAATGAGGGCCATTTTTCATTGGAATGAACCGTTTCAAGATATACAAAATCATTTTTTAAACACATCATTACGTCCACTATTTGAAACATATGCTTATACTCCAATTATTTTAGAATTTGATTATTTTGCTTGTCTTCTTCGCTGTATCATTCATCAACAAATAAATTTGAAATTTGCTACTGTGTTAACAGAACAGTTTGTGAAACGATATGGAACAGAGAAGAACGGTGTATTCTTTTTCCCCCCTCCAGAAATAGTAGCAAATATTTCAATAGAGGAATTGAGAGAGCAGAAGTTTAGTCAGCGAAAGGCTGAATATATGGTAGGATTAGCAAAGTGTATTATAGGTGGTAAGTTAGATTTAGCTAGAATAGAAAACGAAACAGAAGAAGGGGTTGCAGCACAATTGTTACCAATTAGGGGGATTGGTGCATGGACAGTGCAAAACTTTTTAATGTTTGGGCTTGGACGGAAAAATATGTTTCCGAAAGCAGACATTGGGATTCAGCGTGCAGTACAAGGTGTATTTCAATTAGATGATAAACCTGATGATGCATTTTTAGAAAACGTGAAACAAGAGTGTGAACCATACTGCAGTTATGCAGCGTTATATTTATGGAAAAGTATAGAGTAGAGGTGTAATAATGATACAAAAGCAACATGAGAGTAAGTTGGAAGTTGGTCAAACGTTTCCTGTGACAATTAAACGTCTTGGGATTAACGGAGAAGGCGTTGGTTATTTTAAGAGACAAGTTGTCTTCATTCCAGGGGCATTACCAGGAGAAGAAGTTGTTGCTGAAACGACGAAAATTCAGCGTGGCTTCGCTGAAGCGAAAGTGAAAAAGGTTCGTAAAGCTTCACCACATCGCGTGAAAGCGCCATGTCCCGTATATGAAGAGTGCGGCGGTTGCCAATTGCAACATTTAGACTATAAAGAACAATTAAATCAAAAGCGTGATATCGTTGTACAAGCATTCCAGAAGTATATGAACAACGGTTTGGAAGAGAAAATTCGTCCGACGCTTGGCATGGAAAATCCATGGCATTATCGTAATAAGAGTCAACTACAAGTGGGGCGTAAAGACGAAAAGGTTATTACAGGACTGTATAAACAAAATTCACATCAGTTAATTGATATTGCTCATTGTATGATTCAACATAAAGCAACGAATGAAGCGACAAAAGTTGTAAGACGTATTTTAGAAAAATTAAATGTTTCTATTTACAATGAGAAAAAACAAAAAGGTTTAGTACGTACAATTGTGACACGTACTGCAGTTCAAACAGGGGAAGTACAAGTTACACTTATTACAACAAAAGAAGAGTTGCCAAATAAAGAACAATTTATTGCAGAAGTACAAAAACAGATGCCAGCTGTTAAATCAATTATGCAAAATGTAAACTGGCGTAAAACATCTGTTATTTTTGGTGATAAAACATTTAAATTAGCTGGAAAAGAAGTAATTCAAGAAACACTTGGTGATTTATCATTTGAATTATCAGCACGTGCATTCTTCCAGTTGAATCCAGAACAAACGGTTGTTTTATATAATGAAGCGAAAAAAGCCGCTGCCTTAACTGGCAATGAGAAAATTGTAGATGCGTATTGTGGTGTTGGTACAATTGGACTTTGGCTTGCAAATGATGCAGCGGAAGTACGCGGTATGGATGTAATTCCAGAAGCAATTGCAGATGCAAGAAAAAATGCGAAGCGTCACGGATTTACAAATACGAAATATGAAGCAGGTAAAGCTGAACAATGGTTACCGAAATGGGTAAAAGAAGGATGGCGTCCAGATGTAATTGTTGTTGATCCACCACGTACAGGTTGCGATGATAAATTACTGGAAACAATTTTAAAAGTGAAGCCGAAACAAGTTGTGTACGTATCTTGTAACCCTTCTTCATTAGCACGTGATGTACAAGCGTTAATGGAGAGCTATGAAGTGGAATATGTACAACCAGTTGATATGTTCCCGCATACAGCTCATGTAGAAAATGTAGTGAAGCTTGTTAGAAAGTAAAGTTTATTAATATTCCCTCATGGTATGAGGGAATATTTTCTATGAAGGAGAATATTATGCATAATTATAAATTAACGATTCAGTACGACGGTGCACGTTTTAAAGGATGGCAACGTCTCGGCAATAACGATAATACGATTCAAGGAAAAATCGAGAGTGTCATTTCTGAAATGGTCGGAAAAGAAACTGAAATTATCGGTTGTAGTAGAACAGACGCTGGTGTACATGCTTTGAATCAAGTTGCTAACTTTCAAAGTGATGAGAAGTTAGTGGCACATAAAGTGAAAAAATATTTAAATCAATATTTACCTAATGATATTAGCATTACGAATGTAGAAGAAGTACATGATCGATTCCATGCCCGTTACAATTCTAAAGCAAAAACATACCTTTATAAAATTTGGAATGAAGAGCACACAAACCCATTTATGCGTAAATACAGCATGCATGTGAATAAAAAATTAAATGTGAAAAGCATGAAAGAGGCTGCAAAACATTTAGTTGGTTCACATGACTTTACTGCTTTTTCAAATGCAAAATCAAAGAAAAAGTCTATGGTGCGAGAAGTATATACACTTGAAGTGATGGAAGAAGCAGGATTTGTACAAATTAGAGTAAGTGGTAACGGATTCCTTCATAACATGGTCCGAAAAATTGTTGGAGCATTAATTGAAGTTGGATTAGGACAATTAGATGCCGAGGCGATTCCTCAAATTTTAGAGGCGAAACAACGTAATCAAATTAATTGTCTTGCTGAGGCGAGTGGTTTGTATTTGGAGAATGTTGAGTTTTAATAATCAGTAAAAAAATCGAGCTGTGTAGGCTCGATTTTTTATGTTTTGGCGTTAAGAAGATTTCTCTTTCTTCATACGTATCTTCAAATTCCAAAAAGTAGCAAGCATAATAGCTGCAAAAGAGCCGCTAATTGTTGTTAGTAGTTTTGCATAAGGATAGGCATTCATATCAATGAGTAACATCATACATACAAGGGTAGGGAAGAAGGCTAAGTATTGTAATAACTTTAATTTGTTATCATTACTCATATATATCGTTCCTTTCTAGTATGTTATATGTTTATTGTAGCATATTTTACCAAATATTTATTTGTACTTGGAAAAAAGATTAATCCCGTTTTAGTAGGAAATAAAAATGGGGCTAGTAATCAGTGGAAGATGGACAAAACCTCCACTGATTCAAGTTTCATTTTATATGTGTAAATGCAGTTTTTTAATTCGATATTGTAAGTTTTGCCTACTTAATCCTAAAAATTTTGCAGCTTGTGAAATATTACCGTGATACTCTTTCAAAATTTGATTGATGTAGTTCTTTTCCATTTCTGCTATTGTGTGCTTTAACGTTTTTGGCGCATCAGTATCGTTATTAGTTAGGAGAGGTTGCATATTGAATTCTTTTTTTATTCGTTCGCGAAAGCGAGTGGGAAGGTGAAACGCTGTAATGATATTTTCATCTTCAACTAAATTCATTGAACCTTCAATGACATGTTCCAATTCTCGTACGTTTCCAGGCCAATCATATGCATATAAGAATTCTCTTACATGTACATCTACATCTGTTACGCCGAGTCCAAATTGAATGTTGTACTTTTCGATAAAGTGTTGAACAAGAGCAGGAATATCTTCTTTTCGTTCACGTAAAGGCGGGAGACATAAAGTAACGACACTTAATCGGTAATATAAGTCTTCCCGCAATCGATTGTGTGTCATAGCTTCAAGAGGGTCTTCATTAATAGTTGCTATAATACGAACATCAATTTCTTTTTCTTGTGTGCCTCCGATTCTTCGTATTGTTTTTTCTTGTATAGCTCGCAGTAACTTCGCTTGAAGTGCTGGACTTAACGAATTGATCTCATCTAATAACAAAGTTCCTCCGTTTGCTTCTTCAAATAAACCGGCTTTATCGATAGCTCCTGTAAATGCACCGCGGTTCGTACCAAATAATAAGCTTTCCATGAGTGTATCAGGTATAGCGGCACAGTTTTGCGAAATAAATGGTTTGCCTGAACGTTGACTTTCATTATGGATACTTTGTGCAAATAGTTCTTTTCCAGTTCCTGTTTCTCCTACGAGAAGTATGGAGGATGATGTGCGAATTACCCTTTTTCCTTCCGCAATGGTGGATTGAATGGCTTCAGAATCACCAATTATGTGATCAAAGGTAAATTTAGTGTTTTGTTTTCGGGAAGAGTCCATTTTTATTGTTTGCTTTAAGTGATTCATCTCTTTTGAAATTTCAATAGCGCCTTTAATTTTTCCGTTTTCTATTATAGGGAAAGTATCGTTAATCGTCGTAATTTCTTGCCCTTTATTGTTAAAATAAGTTTGTTTTATATTTTTGTTTGTTTTTCCTAATTTTAATGCTTCTATAAGAGTACTATTTTTATTTTCTTCAAATGCGAATACTTCTAAAGGACTTTTATATAGCACATCTGAGCGCTCCATTGATTCAATTTCCATCATTTTGCGGTTATAGATAATCGTTTTACTTTCCTCATTAATAATATGAATCCCGATATCGAGTTCATTGAGCAAAGTTTCATATAGCATATTCATTTCAATGATCTGTTTAAAATTAATGTCTTCTGTACGCATAGATTATCTTCTCCTCATTTCACCCTATGAAGACTGACTTTTTATAATTTTATTAAAATTCTTATAAAATCGCAAAATTTTTTTGCTATTTTTCTTTTAAAATCTCTTAAATGATAGAAAAATTTTGCGGTTAGGAAGATTTTTTGGTGAGGAATCCTCATTTTAAATAGGAATTGGAGATTGGTATGTTTTTTGCATAAATAATAGTAGAAATCTTTAAAGGAGGGATATGCAACGTTTCAGTACCAGTTAATAAGAAGGAGGAGTTTATAAAGTGAAGACGGTTATAGAAGGCGTGTATAGTCCTTGTTACGGGAAAGTAGAGAAGTTATTTGTTACAGAAAGTTCTTACGTATACGAATGGGAGAAATTAGCGTTAATTGAAACGACAGATAAACAGAAAGTAGAAATTAAGGTAGGAATAAGTGGGTATATTGAATCATTAGAAGTAGTAGAAGGACAAGCTATCGCTGATCAAAAGTTATTAATAACAATGAGGGATGATCTTTTAATAACAGGTAGTGATTAATAGCATTATATGTATTTTGCACTTTTTAATAATTTATTTTACGATAAAGAATTTTTAAAACGCTTACATTTAATAGGTTTACAAAAAGAAAAGGGGGGATTTATATGATGAATCAAAATCAAGGACTAAAAAGAGAATTGAAAAGCAGGCACATATTTATGATTGCACTTGGAGGAGTTATTGGTACTGGTCTTTTTTTAGGATCTGGGTATACAATTCATGAAGCTGGACCAGGAGGAGCGATTGTAGCGTACCTTGTCGGAGGATTTGTTATGTATTTAACGATGCTCTGTCTTGGAGAGTTAGCTGTTGCAATGCCTGACGCAGGATCTTATCAAACTTATGCTACGAAGCACATTTCCCCTGCAGCTGGTTATGTAGTCGGATGGATGTCGTGGTTAAACTGGTCAGCTACGATAGGGATTGAACTCATTGCAGTTAGCATTTTAATGAAACGATGGTTTCCTGATGTACCTTCATGGATTTGGTGCGTAGTGTTTGCGGTACTGCTTTTTGCTATCAACGCGTTATCTTCAAGAAGTTTTGCAGAAGTTGAATTTTGGTTTGCAAGTATTAAGGTAATTACGATCATTGCATTTATTATTTTGGGCGGGGCAGCAATGTTTGGTTTTCTAGATATGAAAGGAAATGAACCAGCACCGATGTTCTCTAGCTTTACTGATTACGGTGGGCTGTTTCCGAATGGTTTATCAGCTATTTTAGTTACGATGATTGCAGTTAATTTTTCTTTCCAAGGAACAGAACTAGTCGGCATTGCAGCAGGTGAGAGTGAAAATCCAGAGAAAACGATCCCGAAGGCAATTAATAATACAGTTTGGCGTATACTGGTGTTCTTTGTATTATCTATTTTTATTCTTGCGGGGTTATTCCCTTGGCAGCAAGCAGGCGTGATAGAAAGCCCATTTGTTGTTGTATTTGATAAAATTGGTATTCCTTATGCAGCCGATATTATCAATTTCGTTATTATTACAGCAGTTCTATCCGTTGCAAATTCAGGGTTATATGCAACTTCTCGTATGCTATGGTCTATGTCTAATCAAGGAATGATTAGTCCGATTTTTAGTAAGTTATCTAAAAGCGGCGTTCCTATTTATGCATTAATTGTAAGTACGATTGTAGGATGTCTCTCATTACTATCCGGCATTTATGCGGAAGACACAGTCTATTTATGGTTACTATCTATTGCTGGATTTGGGGCGATATTAGTTTGGGCATCTATTGCTCTATCTAACTTATTAGCTAGAAGGGCGTATATAAAGCAGGGCGGGGATGTGAAAGACTTGAAATTTAAAACACCGCTATATCCATTCGTACCACTGCTTGCATTATTATTAAATGTAACAGTAATTGTTGCTATGGCCTTTATTCCAGAGCAAAGAATGGCGTTATATTGTGGTATTCCATTTATGATTGTTTGCTTACTGTTTTACCGTGCGACAAGAAATAAGGCACGTAAAGTAGAACATATTGAAAAGACAAATACAACAGAAGTAGAAAGTTTATAATATTGAGTAATTCGGAGACTGTAAAATTGTAAACAGTCTCTTTTTTTGTGAAAATAAAGCTGGAAACATACTACGTATGCAAAGGGGAATTTAGTGATGAATCCAGAAGTTTCGCAGTTGCTAAAACAAATAGATGTAAGGAAAGAGGAATTGCTAGAACTTACAAAAACATTAATCCGTTTTGAAACACCAGCACCGCCGGCGAGAAACACAAATGAGGCGCAAGAATTTGTTGCAGAGTTTTTAAGAAAACGAAATTTTAGTGTTGATAAATGGGATGTATATCAGAATGATCCGAACGTTGTTGGGGTGAAAAAAGGGATAGAAAGTGACACACATAAAAGTCTTATTATTAATGGACATATGGATGTAGCTGAAGTGACAGCAGATGAGGAGTGGGAGACGAATCCGTTTGAGCCATTTATAAAAGATGGTTGGTTAGTTGGACGTGGTGCGGCTGATATGAAAGGGGGATTAGCTGGAGCGCTATTTGCTATTCAGCTTTTACAAGAAGCTGGCATTGAATTACCTGGAGATTTAATCTTTCAATCCGTAATTGGGGAAGAAGTTGGAGAGGCAGGAACACTTCAATGCTGTAAAAGAGGTTATGATGCTGATTTTGCAGTCGTAGTGGATACGAGTGATTTACATACGCAAGGACAGGGCGGCGTAATTACTGGATGGATTACTGTGAAAAGCCCCCAAACGTTTCATGATGCAACACGCAGGCAAATGATTCATGCTGGAGGACGTTTATTCGGAGCGAGTGCGATTGAAAAAATGATGAAAATTGTGCAAAGTTTACAAGAATTAGAGCGTCATTGGGCAGTCATGAAAACATATGAAGGCTATCCATCTGGAACAACAACAATTAATCCAGCTGTTATTGAGGGCGGAAGACATGCAGCGTTTATTGCGGATGAGTGCCGGTTATGGATAACAGTACACTTTTATCCGAATGAAACATATGAACAAATAATAAAAGAAATTGAAGAGTATATTGGGAAAGTAGCAGCTGCCGATCCATGGTTAAGTGAAAATCCACCAAAATTTAAGTGGGGCGGAGAATCAATGATTGTGGATCGTGGTGAAATTTTCCCTTCTTTAGAAATAGATAGTGAACATGCAGCTGTAAAAACGCTTAGCTCAGTACATGAATTAATTTTATCTAAAAATGCAATTTTAGATATGTCTGCAACGGTAACGGATGGTGGTTGGTTTAGTGAATTTCATATTCCAGCTGTTATTTACGGACCAGGTACATTAGAAGAGGCTCATTCAATAAATGAGAAAGTTGAAGTGGAACAGTTAATCGAATTTACAAAAGTAATAACAGCATTTATATATGAATGGTGTCATACGAAAAAATAGATTAGTATGTTGAAATCGTACAGGTATGTATACTTGTACGATTTTTTAGTGAACTATTTCAGAGTTGAATAGAAACAACTGAAATAGTTCTTTATCCCGCTTTAATGGGCAGTAAGACCCCCACCTCAAAATTCAGCGAAAGCAAAGAAGTTAGGTGGGGGGACGGGCTGCCCATTAAAGTCCGATTGGTGAGGGTTAATAATCAGTGGGGGATGAAGAACCCCCTCACTGATTAAAGTTTCACTTTATTTTTCTATGTCTTTCGTTTTAGTTCGATTAATTTCTCTTTTGCTAATTCAACAGCAATTGCATCATCTAAATAGCCAATTGGAAAGAGATAGTCAGGAATAATATCTGTCGATAAAATGAAATACAGTAATGCCCCCCCAAGAACTGCACGCTCTTCTTTTGGAATCGTTTCATTGCAAAATTGTTGATACATATCCGTTAATTGTTCAATGAAAGGACCAGCACTATCAATTTGTTCTAGCTTACTTGCAAAACTGTCATGAATACGTTTTTCTCCTTCTGTTGTTTGAGCATATCGTTCATAGTTCTCAAGTTCTTGTTTCACACGGGTTGTTGTGTAGTCGAAATCGAATAAGTTAGAGGATTGCAGCGTTTGCTGAATGGTATCAAGAGATGTGTACATATCCGTCTTTTCTTTATTAATGTGTGGAGAATCAGGATACATTTCATCAAATAACAATTGGGGTGGAACTTGCAAACATTCTGCAAATTTTTGTAGATGTTTTTGTTTTGGCGGTTGTTTACCATTCATAATTCTTGAGATTGTTGCGGGATCAATATTTGTAAGCATTCCGAGTTGGCGCATAGATAAGGCACGTTCTTTTAAAAGTTTTTTTATTAATGTACTAAGCCGCTCATTTGGATTTTCTTTAGGCATAGCGAAGGCACTCCTTTTTGTTGTTGAAAAAATGTTGAGCATTTATTACATGTATATGAAACAGACAGGCACAGTTGCTCAACATTTTCATAAGATGCATGGAAAAGTGAGAAAAAGGGGTGGCTGTTTATGAGTACGGCAGGTCTATTTTCAATTCTTTTAATTGGGATTGCTTCTAATTTAGATAATGCAGGTGTTGGGATTGCATATGGCATTCGTAAAATTAGAATTTCGTGGTTCAACAATTTTATCATCGCATTTTTTGGGTTTTTATTTACTTTATTAGCTGGCTTTTTTGGGAGTTGGATCGCATTATTTATTTCAGATTTCACGGCAAATTTGATAGGGGCAATTGTTTTAGGAATAATTGGAGTGTTTATTTTATGTCAGCCTTTCTTGAGTAAAAAAGAGACCGTAGACTCTAAAGATGATAGTGTACTTATGGGGATTTTACGTGATCCGGAAAAAGCAGATTTTGATGGTTCTAAAACAATTAGTTTTTCAGAAGCAATTGTTTTGGGCGTTGCATTATCAATTAATAATATTGCAGGTGGATTTGATGCTGGGGTAACAAATTTAAACCTTTGGCTTACAGCGATTATTTCTGGTGTGTTTAGTTTTATTTGTATAAGTGGTTTTTCGTATGTAGGAAAACGATACTTAGCAGAATACTTAGGGAAATGGGCTACGGTTATTGCGGGAGTGTTATTAATTCTTATTGGGATCGATCAGTTGTTGTAAGGAGAACAAAAAACAACGTTCGAGTATTTCCTTGGAAATATGGCAAAGGATTGCATATATCGACGTACTTTTCTCCATACTAATACGGATTTCTTTTAAAGAAAGGGGGATCCGTATGGGACGCGGAAAAGCATTTGATCATAAGAAAAAAGGGCATGACCATCAACCACCTAAAGGAGCATTCATTCATAAAGATGTAAATGAACATACTTTAGAAGAGGAAGAGCTACCAGTAAATATTGAAACGTATAAAAATAGTTTAAAAAAACATTAAAAGCACCTACATAGGTGCTTTTTTAACGTATATCTTCAATTAATTGTTCCGATTCTTCATGCATACTGTACTCACTTAATACTTGGATACAAAGCCACTTTAATTCTTCAATCGTATGCTCAAATTCTTCGGGAAGCACATGATGAATGTCTTCAAGTCCCATTCCGAAATGAATAAGTTCAAGTACTTGATCATCGATGTTCCGATCCATTAATAGTTCAAGTACTTCTAAATTGAATATGTATCGGTGAGCTTCATCGAGTGAAACCACTTTTAACTTTAAGCTTTCTACAATACTCAATATAAAGAGAAGAATTGTTTTTTCAAGAACAGGCTGTTTTTCCATCTGAAATATTAGTTTCATCCTTCACACCTCCACATATAGCGCTAGGTTGTACTATACTATTCAGGTTGGGGGAGCAAATATGCATGATATAGAGAAACTTTCAGTACTGTTTTTGTAGGGGATTGGTAGCTGATAAAGTTAAGGTTTTTATGGAATAAAAAAATCCTGCTAGTATAGCAGGATGGCTCTGAATTAAAAAATGCTCCAACCTTCTTGAGCAGAAAGAAGTTCAAGGATTTTAAAACCAGCGATGCTATTTCCGTTTGCATCTAAAGCTGGTCCGAAAATACCAATTCCCATTTCTCCTTTTACGCAGCCGAAAATGCCACCAGCTACACCACTTTTTGCGGGGATACCAACACGAATCGCAAATTCACCAGACTCGTTATACATACCGCATGTAACCATAAATGTTTTACAAATCTTTGTAATATGCTTAGGGATAATTTGTTTTTTCTTATATGGATCATATCCATCCATCGCAAAAATTAAGCCGATACGTGCTAAATCGATACAGTTTACCTCAACTGCACATTGACGAGTGTATAAATCCATCAGCTCTTCAATGTCACAATCGATAATTCCGTTTTGTTTCATATAGTAACAAAGTGAGCGATTTAAGTAAGCTGTCTCTAATTCTGAATTAGCAACTTTAGAAGAATAATTAATAGTAGGATTATCTGTTATTTCACGTACGAAATGAAGAATGCGCTCCATTTTTTCTTCATTATCTTTACCTGCTAACATGCTTGTAATGGCTAGTGCCCCCGCATTAATCATTGGATTAAGTGGTTTAGAAGGACTTGTCGTTTCTAACTTAATAATAGAATTAAATGGATCACCAGTTGGTTCCATTCCAACTTTAGAAAATACATATTCTTCACCACGATCTAAAAGGGCAAGTGCAAGTGTAATTACTTTTGAAATACTTTGAAGAGTGAATAGTGTTTGTGAGTTGCCAGCATGGATGTATTCTGTTTCTTTATGGAAAATGGCAATCCCTAAATCATCTGGGTTGGCATTTCCTAGTTCGGGGATATAAGTAGCAAGCTTTCCTTTTTTCGTATATGGTTTTACTTGTTCTAACAACTGTTGTAAGTTGTTTGTTTCAATGCACTGCATAGTACCAACGCTCCTATTTCGAATTAACTAAGTTTACTTTTCCCGATATGCTCGGAAATAAATAATAACATGAAAAAGTGGAATGATAAAACGAAAGTTGCATGTTCTATAGAGGGTCTTTCGTTTTGAATATTCTGTAGTAAAAAAGGAGAAATTTCCTTTTATATAACAGTTTGGAAATAGGAGATTTATCCATAAAAAATTCAAAAATAAAAACTACACATCTATACAACTATATGTTATTATGGTTATGTAAATAGAAAGCGTTTTCTAAGGCGTACTTATAATGATAACGATTTCATAAATTTGATAGGGGGAATTAAAATGTTGCAGTTTCTACAACGTATTGGTAAAGCGTTAATGCTTCCAATTGCCGTACTACCAGCAGCAGGATTATTGCTTCGTTTAGGACAAGAAGACGTATTTAACATTCCTGTTATGGCACAGGCCGGTGCAGCAATTTTTGATAATTTAGCACTTATTTTTGCAATTGGTGTTGCAATCGGTTTGTCTGTTGACGGTAGTGGAGCAGCTGGACTTGCCGGAGCAATCGGATATCTTGTTTTACAAAATACAACGAATGCTCTAAGTAAGACGTATTCAGCAGCAGAGTTAAATGATAAATTAAAAAGTGTTCAAGATTTAGTCGGTTCAGTAGATCCAACTAAATTAGCAGATACAATGACAAAGGTTTCAAAAGCAGCGGCGTTAACGCCGAAAATCAATATGGCCATACTCGGTGGTATTATTGCAGGGGTTGTTGCGGGATTACTATACAACAAATTCCATAAGATTAAACTGCCAGAATGGTTAGGGTTCTTTGCAGGAAAACGTTTCGTACCAATCATTACTTCAATCGTAATGTTACTTTTAGGATTAGTATTCGGTCAAATTTGGCCAACAATTCAAAGTGGTATTGATGCAGTAGCACATGGTATCGTAAACTTAGGTTCAATTGGTGCTGGTTTATTCGGATTATTAAACCGTTTATTAATTCCAATCGGTTTACACCACGTAATGAACACATACTTCTGGTTCGTACTTGGTGACTTTACAAATGCGGCTGGCGATATCGTTCATGGTGATATTGCACGCTTCTTTGCAAAAGATCCATCAGCAGGTATGTTTATGACTGGTTTCTTCCCGATCATGATGTTCGGTTTACCAGCAGCATGTTTCGCAATGATTGCAGCTGCTAAACCAGAAAAACGTAAAATGGTTACAGGTATGTTAGGTGGTCTAGCATTAACTTCATTCTTAACTGGTATTACAGAGCCAATTGAATTCTCATTCATGTTCTTATCACCAGTATTATATGGTATTCATGCTGTATTAACAGGTCTGTCTCTATTCATTACAACAACACTTGGCATTCACGATGGTTTCTCATTTAGTGCTGGGGCAATCGATTACTTCTTAAACTTCGGTATTGCAACAAAACCAGTATTATTAGCAGGAATTGGTTTAATTTACGCAGCAATTTACTTTGTAGTATTCTACTTCTTAATTAAGAAGTTCGACCTAAAAACTCCTGGTCGTGAAGATGAAGAGGAAGTAGCTGAAGGTGAAGAAGCTCCAGTTGCAGGTTCAATTGGTGAAACTTACGTAGCAGCTTTAGGTGGAAAAGAAAACTTAACAGTTATTGATAACTGTGCAACACGTCTACGCTTACAAGTGAAAGATGCTGGTCAAGTAAACGAGGCAGCATTAAAACGTGCTGGTGCAAAAGGTGTTATGAAATTAAGTAATACGAGTGTCCAAGTTATCGTAGGTACAAATGTTGAATCTGTTGCCGATGATATGAAAAAACACGTATAAATAATTAGATAAGAGGATATCCAAAAAAATTGATAACATCAGTTTTTTAGAGGGTATCCTCTTTTTTTTATTAAAAATTTAACGGGAATCTTACTTTTGTAAATTTTCTTTTTCTTTTTTGTGCATATAGGTTGGTAATATGTGCAGTGCGTGATAAAGTAGGGATGACGTCGAATGGAATGTCGAAAATCTATGAAAAAGATCCGGAATGAATCTTGTGTAGTGGAATTAAATTATCGGTAAATAAGGGGAAAAAAGCAATCATGGATCACGAAAAAAACAATGCGAATGGGAAATCACGTCGGCCAATTGTATACATAAAAAGAACAATCATTCTCGTCTTACTATTTTCACTTATATATTTCATGTATACAAAAATTGTTGCGCATAATAAGAAAGAAGAAACTTTAAAAGCTGCAGCAGAAATGAAGAAACAAGAAGAGCTAAAAAAGAAAGAAGAAAAAAAGAAGCAAGAAGCAAAAAAGCAAAAAGAGCAGGAAGAACAAGTGAAGCAAGCACAAGCTGTGGAAAAGCCTGCTGAGGGACCACCTCAAGAAATTAATGAAAACGCTCAATTAGATCAATATTTGCAAAAAACAGGATTTAGCGGGACAGCGGTTATTGTGAAGAACGGAAAGGTTCTTTTGAATAAAGGATACGGTATGGCGAACAAAGAAAAACAAGTACCGAATAATTCAGAGACAACTTTTTATATTGGTTCTATTTCAAAGGCTTTTGTAGCGACTGCTATTATGCAATTAAAAGATCAAAATAAGTTAAATGTAGAGGATACGATTGCGAAGTATATTCCAGATTTCCCTCAAGGTAATGGTATTCAGTTAAAACATTTACTAACACATACGTCAGGGATTCCAGAGTATGAGCAGGGAACAGAGGATATCTCTCATGAAGAATTGATAAAACGAATAGGAAAGCAAAAGCGTATTGGAAGTCCAGGAGAGAAATGGAAGTATTCCGATTCTAACTATTCGATACTCGCCTATATTGCTGAAAAGGTAAGCGGACAACCGTTAGAAGAGTATATTAAACAACATATTTTTGCTACTGCTGGTATGAAACATTCTGGTTTTGGTAGAGAGCTAGAACAAACAAGATTTCCATCGACAGGTTATAAAATAGTAAATAACAATATGACAACACCTAATATTCCAAGTATGTCACAACTTTATGGTTGTGGTGATATATATACAAGTGCCCATGATTTATATTTATTTAATGAAGCGCTCTTCTCTGGAAAGTTAATTTCAAAAGAAAGCTACGATCAAATGTTTACAGGCGGAAAAAAGGATTACGGGTTTGGATGGTATGTAGATCCGGGAAGTTACTCGAACCACGGTGTAATGCCAGGCTGGAACTGTTTAAATGGATTTAGTAAAAATGGAAGTGTGTATGTTGTTTTATTATCTAACATTCAAAACAACATTAAATCATTTGGTAAAGTGAATAACGACATTTATACGATGTTGCGAAATATTGAAGTGTAAGAGACTATCCTTTTGGATAGTCTTTTTTATTGAGGAAGTGTATGTGCAATGGGATAATGAAATAAAGTGAAACTTTAATCAGTGGGGGGCTTCATCCCACACTGATTATTAGTTGAACCAATCGGGCTTTTACGGGCAGTAAGATCCCCACCTAACTTCTTTGCTTTCGCCGAATTTTGAGGTGGGGATCTTACTGCCCGGCAAATAGCGGGGTAAATGGAAAAGGGGGAGGGATATGAGTATACATAAGCATCACGCACGTAATGCGAAACGCATTTTTTTTGTATCTGTCATTGTATGGATTATCGTCGCAATTGGATTAGTGATGGAATATAAAAAAGGGATGCTATTCACTTCGGAGAAAGAAAATCTGAAATTAATAAGTGTTGTACTACCGGCATTTGGATTATTAATATATAGCTTTATAGAAAAACGAAGATCAAAAATGCTCAAACAGGAAAATTATAATATAGAGACTTCTGAATTATTGGAGCAACAAAAATTTGTTGTTCGCAAAGAGGTAGGAGTATTTCAAGTGATTACATACTTTGGATTAGATGGCAGTGCAGTAGGATTTTTAAAAGAAGAGTATGATTTTGTGATTCAAAGTATATGGCAAGCTGTACTCTCTTTTCTTTTTAAGGGACTACATAAGCAACAATTTTATTTATATAATGACTCGGGAGAAAGATTATTGCGTGTTCAAAAGAAGATGGGAGTACGCAACTTTTATATTTTTTCTAATGTAGATGGAAAGAAAATTGGAGAGTTGAAACAAGTACTAAGTTTAACAAAGTGGGAATGGATCTTTCTAGGGTTGGATGGTAAAGAATTTGGTAAAGTGACTGGGGACCTTTCAGCAACAATGCAGAAAATAGACTGGCGAGATGGAACACATATTGATGTGAAAGAAGATGGTATTCCGTTAGAAGCTGTTAAGTATTTTTCGGCAAGCGGTGGCTCTCTTGTTACAGCTTCTATAAGTGAACAGGCAGCATTACCGAGAGCGGTTTATTATGGTGTTTCTGCGATAGTTACAATTAAAAATTAAGATATAAAAAAAGATAGATGGGATACCCTCTATCTTTTTTTGTGATTAGAACATATTGTTTCGTTGAAAAATGTATGTCTTACCTATCACAAAAAGAGTCTGCTTTGTATACATTAAGATGTATGGATATATTTTTATAATTTAAAAATAATAGGAGGAGAAGTGTATGTGTTTATTCGGTAAGTATTGGAAAAAGTTATCGAGATTGTTTAATAGACAATTAGATTATTTTTTAGATAATAAGTTATTACCTGCTGTGGAACGACTTTTATTTTCACAAAACTTCGCGAGATTTATTCAAAGAAACTCTAAGCAAGCTACGGAAGAATTTATTGAATCAAGTAGATTTCAATCTATTATTTGTAACATTTTAAAAGAATGTAATACATCACCTTTTAAAGAGATTGCAGAGCAGTATTTGGGTAAAAACGTAGAAATTACGGTGACAGTTGGACAGTTAACAGGTGTGATTGTAGCAGTTGGTGATGACTTTTTAACACTGCAAGAAGGAATAGGAACAGAAGTTTTATTACCATTTACAAGTATTATATCAATTAAAGAAGCGTAAGAAAGGAGACTTATATATGTTATTTACTGAAGAATTACGTAACCATGTTGGTGAGTTAGTGCAAGTTGTGACAGCGGCCGAAATTGTTGCAGGTATTCTGTTATCTGTGACAGACGGGGCAGTAAGTGTTCGTACTTCTCCTTCTTATGGACCACCGGAAGATGTAGTTGTACGTATTCCCATCATTTCTTATGTTCGCTTGGAAGGGTAAAAATATGAGGGTATCAGTTATTATTCCAGCGCATAATGAAGTGAGTACTTTATCACAAGTTTTAGTAGAAGTGGAGAAATTGAAACCATATGAAATTATCGTAGTAGATAATGGATCGACAGACGGAACAAAAGAAATAGCCTTACAACATCATTGCCATGTCATTTATTATAAATATTCTCTTGGTAATGATGTTGGACGGGCAATTGGTGCAAGAGAAGCGAAAGGCGACATTGTTTTGTTTTTAGATGGTGATATCGTCATTGATAATAAAGAGCTACAACGTTTTATAAAAGGCATTCAGCAAGGTCACCAAATTGTTGTGAATAATTTAACATGGTCTGTTTATTTAAAGATGAGACCGCATTATACGACAGTTGGCAAATTTATGTTGAATCGTTATTTGAATAAAAAAGAGCTTGTTGTTGGATCTTTAATCGCAATTCCGCATGCAATGAGTAGGGAAGTTATTCAAAAGTTTGGTTGGTGGAATTTAGCGGATCCAGCACTATTTCAAGCGATAGCGATGTCTAGAGGAGTAGATATTGTCGATATGGCTTCTGTCGATGTCATTCATACAAATAAAGTGCGTCCCGTTCATACTGGTACATCACCTGGCTCTCCTTATCCGAAAGCGACTAGTCGTATTATGGGGGATCATTTACGTGCTTTGCAATACGTAATCGAAATATATGGTAAGCGTGGTGGCTTTTCGGAAGGAAATAGGGATAGAGAGTTTATAGGAAAGTATAAACCAGTGTTATTACAAAAGAAAAAAGCGAAATATAGTGCGATTATCCCAGTATCAGAAGAAAAGACGACTTTAAGATCTGTTATAAAAGAAGTGAAAAAATCAGGTGTAGATGAAATTATAGTTGTTGCGAATGGGGCGGACGTTGAGACAATTAAACAAGCGAAGCTAGAGAATGTCATTGTTATTGAATTTGAGGAAGCGCTTGGACATAATGTAGCCCGAGCGATAGGAGCTATGCATGCTACGGCCGATATTTGTTTATTTGTCGATGGTGATTTTGTTATTCCAGGAAAAAAACTAATTCCATTTTTACATGCTATTGAAGATGGAAATGATGTGGCATTAAATGATTTACAGTGTTTATTAGACATGTTTCATCCGGCAGACCCAATTAGCATGGGAAAATATTTTGTGAATTTAGTAGCGAAACGACCAGATTTATGGAATAACTCATTAACGGCAGTACCACATGCTATGCATAAAAAAGTAATAGAGAAAATCGGATATGATTCTCTTATCATTCCGCCACTCGCTCAAATGAAAGCTATTTTGGAGGGATTCTCTATTACAGCGGTAGAATTTGTAGATGTTATAAAAACAAATCGAGTACGCCCAGAGCAACATGGATTTGTAAATGGGCGTATTCCAGCATTCGATCGTATTTTCGGTGATCAACTCGAGGCGATTGCATATTTATTGCAATCCACAGACGAGCGCGGGAGTTTTACAGATGGAGAGCGGGATAGAAATATCATTCAACAATTGAGAAAGGAAGAAGAGAATACAGATGAATGTTAGTAGTACAGTTGCCATTATCGGATTAGGATATGTTGGTCTTCCTTTGGCAGTTCATTTTGCAGAGAGAGGACATACAGTACTTGGATTAGATAAAGATACTAGAAAAATAGAATCAATTATACAGGGAGAAAGTTATATTCCAGATGTTTCTTCTAAATTGTTACAAAGTTTATTGACTAGAAAAAAATTAATAGTAAATACACCGGATCAAGGTATTGCTGATTTTCAAAATAGTGATTACGTTATTGTCACTGTCCCAACTCCAATTAATGAACAAAGAGAACCAGACTTAAGTGCCCTCATTTCAGCTTCGCATTATATACAACAAAACCTTCAAAAAGGACAAACCTTCATTTTCGAAAGTTCCACATATCCAGGTACGCTCGAGGAAGTTATTATTCCGATTATTTCTCAAACAGGAAAAAAGGTAGGAGAAGATTTCTATATTGGATATTCTCCTGAGAGAATTGATCCAGCTAATAGTCAATATTCAGTTCAAACGATTCCAAAAGTCATTAGTGGACAAACAGAAATGTGTAAACAAAAAGTACAGGCTTTGTATAGCACTATATTTGATGTAGTTGTTCCAGTTAGCTCCCCAAAAGTAGCAGAAATGTGTAAGCTATTTGAAAATATTCAGCGCTTAGTCAACATTTCATTAGTAAATGAGTTAAATACACTATGTGAAAGTTTAGGAATTGATTTTTATGAGGCACTTGAAGCGGCATCTACAAAACCATTTGGATTTACGCCGTATTGGCCAGGACCAGGGATAGGGGGACACTGTATTCCGGTAGATCCTTTATATTTCCAGTGGAGAATAAAAAAGAATGGAGCAATGAGTCAATTAATTGAGGCGGCACATGTAATTAATGAGGAAATGCCAGAAAAAATGGTCCGGAAAGTAAAAGGTGTGGTGCAATCACCTGCAACGGTTTTAATTGTAGGGATTGCATATAAAAAAGATGTAAATGACTTAAGAGAATCACCGGCGTTACCAATTATTGAGTTGTTAATAAAAGAAGGATATGAGATAGAGTATCACGATCCATATATTTCTTCTGCAAAATTTGGAGATAAGGTGTATCAATCTGTTTCTTTGGATGAACAAGTCGTTAAACAAGCGGATTGTATTTTAATTTTAACAGACCACTCTAATATCGATTGGAAGGTTTTTAAAGGGATAAAGCAAGTCGTAGATACACGTGGAATTATAAAGAAGGTGAGTGTATGAGTAAGAAATGTTTAGTTACAGGTGGAGCAGGATTTATTGGATCACATTTAGCTGAAGAGCTAGTGACAAGAGGTTATGATGTCACTATCGTTGATAACTTCTATAAAGGAAAAAATAAATATCATGATGAGTTAATGAAAGAAATTCGGGTTATTCCAATAAGTGTTTTAGATCAAAATTCTATTTATGAATTAGTGAATCAACATGATGTAGTGTTTCATTTAGCAGCAATTTTAGGTGTGAAAACGACAATGGAAAAGAGTATAGAGCTTATTGAAACGAATTTTGATGGAACGAGAAACATTTTACAAGCAGCGCTAAAAGGAAAGAAGAAAGTTGTTTTTGCGTCTACTTCAGAAGTATATGGTAAGGCAAAGCCACCCTTTTCTGAAGAAGGAGATCGATTATATGGTGCATCTTCTAAAATACGTTGGAGTTATGCAGTTTGTAAAACGTTAGAAGAAACATTATGTTTAGGATACGCTTTAGAAGGCTTACCTGTAACGATTGTTCGTTATTTTAATATTTATGGTCCAAGAGCGAAAGATGGTCCGTATGCAGGGGTAATCCCACGATTTATTCGCGCAGCACTGCAAGGAGAAGACATTCTCGTATATGGAGATGGAAAACAGACACGTTGTTTTACGTATGTAAGTGATGCGGTAGAGGCAACGATTCGAGCAATGGATGAGAAGGTAAATGGTGAGATTATTAATATAGGTTCTGAGAATGAAAAGAGTATAAAAGAAGTAGCAGAAGTAATTAAAAAGCTAACGAAATCTTCTTCAAAGATTGTTCAAGTTCCTTTCGAAGAGGTATATCCACATGGCTTTGAAGAAATTCCAAATAGAAGACCAGATGTAACGAAATTAAGAGAACTTGTTCAATTTCAAGCGAAAGTAACGTGGGAACAAGGGTTGACAGAAACTATTAAATGGTTTCGTGAAGAAAACAATGGCTAAGTCACTATCGATTATTATACCTGTATGTAATGAAGCGGATACGATTTCAGACGTTATTCAATCGGCAAAAGGATTAAATCCAGTAGAGATTATTGTAGTAGCAAACGGTTGTAATGATGGTACAGAAGAGGTTGCTGATCGTTTAGGGTGTAAAGTAATCAAGTATACAGAGCTACTGGGGAATGATGTTGGCCGTGCAGTTGGCGCAAAACACGCGATAGGTGACGTATTACTATTTATAGATGGAGATTTTGCTATTCAAACTTCAAAGTTACAATTATTCCTAAATCCAATTTTACATGATCAGGCCGACATCGTTTTAAATAATTTGGATGCGTTATTTTTAAAGAAACAAAAACCACACTCAGTGACAGTATGGCGCCAAATATTAAATGCAATGCTAGAGCGTGAAGAGTTAAAGATTGATTCTTTATTATCTGTACCTCACGCGTTGACGAAAGAAGTTGTTCAAAGCATTGGATATGAATGTTTTGTTAATCCTATTGTCGCTCATTTACGCCTTATTCAAAGCAAATGGAGAATTAGTCGACATTGTGCAATTGACGTTATTACACCAAATAAATTTCGGCCGACCGAGCATGCTGCGTATGGCACGGGGCTTTCTCATTCTGAAAAACGGATGATAGGTGACCACATAGAAGCTGTAGCGGAGCGAATAGTAGGTAGCGATGAGCGCGGAGGGTATTATGATGGAAATAGGAAAAGAGGTAGTGTCTATCATACTTTAGATTTTGAAGATTTTTATCAAGGATGGGGCGTTACATCGAATTTGTATAAGGGAAAGCAATTATCGGTCATTATTCCTGTACAAGATGAAGAGAAAACAATTGGAAACGTTATAGAAGAGCTTCGCAAAATTGAACCTTTTGAAATTATCGTTGTTGTAAATGGTTCGTCGGATCAAACAGCAACGATTGCAAAAGAAAAGGGAGCAACGACAATTGTATATAAAGAAGCACTCGGAAATGATGTGGGGCGCTCACTTGGAACGTATTTCGCACAAGGAGAAATTGTGTTATTTATAGACGGCGATTTTGTTATTCCAGCGAGTGAGCTATATCCTTTTGCGAAAGCTATTGCAGATGGAACAGATGTTGCATTAAATGATCTAAATCATTATTTAGATTTAAGAGTACCGCTTCATCTTGTAACTGCATTTAAATATGCATTAAATTTAGCTTGTGATAGAAAAGATCTAGGCGTAGGCTCTCTTATCGCTGTACCGAATGCGTTTAGTCGTCAGTGTTTGGAGGGAATTGGATATAGATCTTTACTGACACCGTGTGTAGCCCAAGCGAAAGCTATTCTTTCAGGATTTGAAGTTGCATGTGTAAGTCGTGTTGAAGTCGATAAGATGAACCGTATTCGACCCAGTGAACATTTTGCTAAAATAGGTCATCCACCAGCTGTACTTCGAATTATTGGTGATCATATAGAAGGGTTAGAGCAATTAATTGTATTAACAGGCAGTCGTGGTGGATTCCATGATGGAAATAGAAAAAGAGATATTTTATCCGACTTTAATGGGCAGTAAGACCCCCACTGATTAAAGTTTCATTTTATAGGTAACAAAAAAGTGTACAACATATGTACACTTTTTTGTTCTGCTATAAAAACTATAACAGATTAGGAGATAAGAGTATTACAGCTCTACAATGGGTATTGTTCTTATATTACAAAATAGGACTCGTATATAAGAATACCAAAAAAATACAATTAAGGAAAGGGTTAATTTTAAAGACTTTCAAATGAAGTTAACACTATGTATATAGTAGTTTGCTCAATGTTTCACAAACATGTCACAACTATTTCGTTCACTTTCGTAAAAAAGTAGTATTCTAAGTGTGTAAGCTGTTATATAAAAAATCTTAGTCCTGTACTAATCAAAAATGGAGGAGATTAGGATGACTCAAGTATTAGAAAATGTTAAAAACGCATGGGAAAACTTTAAAGGTGAAAAATGGAAAGCAGAAATTGATGTTCGCGATTTCATTTTAAATAATGTAAACGTTTACGAGGGAGATGAATCTTTCTTAGCGGGAGCAACTGAAGCAACGAAACAACTTTGGGATCAAGTAATGGATTTAACAACGAAAGAACGTGAAAACGGTGGCGTTCTTGATATGGATACAAAAATTGTTTCTTCTATTACATCACATGAACCAGGATATTTAAATAAAGAGACTGAAAAAGTAGTCGGTTTCCAAACTGATAAACCATTTAAACGTTCTTTACAACCATATGGTGGTATTCGTATGGCGGAACAAGCTTGTGAATCTTATGGATACGAAATGGATAAAGAGCTTAGTCGTATTTTCAGAGATTGGAGAAAAACTCATAACCAAGGTGTATTTGATGCTTATACACCAGAAATGAGAGCTGCTCGTAAATCAGGTGTTATTACTGGTCTTCCGGATGCATACGGACGGGGACGTATTATCGGTGACTACCGCCGCGTAGCATTATATGGAGTAGATCATTTAATTGAAGCGAAGAAAGTAGATTTAAATTTAACTGGCGGTGTAATGAGTGAAGATACAATGCGTTTACGCGAAGAGTTATCTGAGCAAATACGTGCACTTCAAGAGTTAAAACAAATGGCTGCTTCTCATGGCTTTGATATTTCTAAGCCAGCAACAACTGCTCAAGAAGCATTCCAATGGTTATACTTCGCATATCTTGCAGCAATTAAAGAGCAAAACGGAGCTGCAATGAGTCTTGGACGTACTTCTACATTCTTAGATATTTATATTGAAAGAGATTTAGCAAATGGTACTTTAACAGAAGAAGACGTACAAGAAATTGTGGATCACTTCATTATGAAATTACGTCTTGTGAAATTTGCAAGAACACCTGATTATAATGAATTATTCTCTGGTGACCCAACTTGGGTAACTGAGTCTATCGGCGGTATGGCATTAGATGGCCGTCCATTAGTAACAAAGAACTCATTCCGTTTCTTGCATACACTAGATAATTTAGGACCAGCTCCAGAACCAAATTTAACAGTTCTTTGGTCTAAACAATTGCCACAGAACTTTAAAAACTACTGTGCGAAAATGTCTATTAAAACATCAGCAATTCAATATGAAAATGATGACATTATGCGTGCTGACTACGGCGATGATTACGGAATTGCTTGTTGTGTATCTGCAATGAGAATTGGTAAACAAATGCAGTTCTTCGGCGCACGTGCAAACTTAGCAAAAGCATTACTATATGCGATTAACGGTGGTAAAGATGAAAAATCTAAAGCACAAGTTGGTCCTGAGTACGCACCGATTACTTCTGAAGTATTAGATTATGAAGAAGTTATGCATAAGTTTGATATGACAATGGAATGGTTAGCGGGTCTATATTTAAACACATTAAATGTTATTCACTACATGCACGATAAATATAGCTACGAGCGTATTGAAATGGCACTTCATGATACAAATGTTCTTCGTACAATGGCAACAGGTATCGCGGGTCTATCTGTAGTAGCAGACTCTTTAAGTGCAATTAAACATGCAAAAGTAAAACCAATTCGCGATGAAAACGGAATTGCAGTTGACTTTGAAATTGAAGGAGATTTCCCTAAATACGGTAACAATGATGACCGTGTAGATGAAATTGCTGTAAATCTTGTGAAAACATTTATGAATAAACTTCGTAAACACAAAACATATAGAAATTCTGTTCATACAATGTCAATCTTAACAATCACATCTAACGTTGTATACGGTAAGAAAACTGGTAACACTCCAGATGGTCGCCGTACTGGAGAACCATTTGCACCAGGTGCGAACCCAATGCATGGACGTGATACAAAAGGTGCGTTAGCTTCATTATTATCTGTAGCTAAATTACCATATGAAGATGCACAAGATGGCATTTCTAATACATTCTCTATTATTCCAAAAGCACTTGGTAAAGAGGATGAAGTACAAGTACGTAACTTAGTATCAATGCTTGATGGTTATGCAGTAAAAGAAGGCCATCACTTAAATATTAACGTATTTAACCGTGAAACATTAATGGATGCAATGGAACATCCTGAGAAATATCCACAATTAACAATTCGCGTATCTGGTTACGCTGTAAACTTTATTAAATTAACTCGTGAACAACAAATCGATGTAATTAACCGTACAATGCATGAAAGCATGTAAATGAAAAAAGTGTCCCTCTGCATTTTATAAATAGCAGAGGGAGGCTGTTTCAATAAAGGAGGAAGTAACATGGTAAAAGGAAGAATTCATTCTGTAGAGTCTTGTGGTACTGTTGATGGCCCAGGAATTCGTTATGTCATATTTACACAAGGGTGTTTATTACGTTGTCAATATTGTCATAATGCTGATACGTGGGAGATCGGTAAAGGAAAAGAAATAACAGTCGAAGAAGTAATGCAGGATGTGACATGTTACCTTCCTTTTATTGAAGCTTCCGGAGGCGGTATAACAGTTAGTGGTGGGGAACCATTATTACAGTTAGATTTCTTAATTGAATTATTTAAGAAATGTAAGGAAATTGGAATTCATACAACAATTGACTCCTCGGGTGGTTGTTATTCTGAAGAACCAGAATTCCAAAATAAGCTAGATATTTTAATGGAGTACACAGATTTAGTTTTATTGGATTTGAAACATATTGATTCAAAGAAACATCGTAAGTTAACAGGAAAACCAAATGAACATATTTTACAATTTGCTCGTTATTTATCGGATAAAAATAAACCGATTTGGGTGCGACACGTATTAGTTCCTGGTATTACTGATAATGAAGAGGATCTACAAAAACTATCTAGTTTTATTCAAAGTCTGTCTAATGTTCAGAAAGTTGAAGTGCTACCATACCATAAGCTCGGTGTATATAAATGGGAGGCACTTGGGCATAAGTATCCACTCGCAAATGTAGAACCGCCTACTGAAAAAAATGTAGAAGAAGCAAGACATATTTTACAAGCAGTCTAATCCAAATTTTGGGTTAGGCTTTTTGCTTTCTTTACAATAAAACCTAGAGTATATATGGAGAAAAGAGTATACTGAAAATAGAATATCCATATTTTTGTAAGGAATAAGTGGAGAAATTTACATAATTGTAAAGGGAAATCAAAATAGTAAAAAGAATTAAGAAGTAAAAGAGTGAGTATCATGGAATAGAGAACATTTGTAAGTTATTGCGAAAGCTCTTATAGGAAAGTATAATGTAAAGATATGAGCACAGATAGGATTAAGGGGTCAATCTTATATGCTTTGCATATCCACGACAGGTACATAGCTGAAAGAGAAATATTAGAGTCTGTTTATGTAATTTTTAAGGAAAATGTTTTTCCTATTGTCGTATATGCAATATGGAGAAACAATAAGCTAGGAGTGGATTTGTTTGATAAAAAACCCCAAGGTTTTAATATTAACTGCACATTACGGAAACGGTCATGTGCAAGTAGCGAAAACATTAGAACAAACATTTCGCCAAAAAGGAATTAAAGATGTAATTGTATGCGATTTGTTCGGAGAATCACATCCGGTTATAACCGATATTACAAAATATTTATATTTAAAAAGTTATACAATAGGAAAAGAATTGTACCGCTTGTTTTATTATGGCGTGGAAAAAATTTATGATAAAAAAATAGCATCTTGGTATGCGAATTTTGGAAGAAAACGTTTGAAATTACTTTTACAAGCGGAGAAACCGGATATTGTTATTAATACCTTTCCGATTATAGCTGTACCAGAATTAAAAAAGCAAACAGGTATTTCAATTCCTGTGTATAACGTATTAACGGATTTTTGTGTGCACAAAATATGGATTCATCGGGAAGTAGATCGTTATTTTGTAGCAACTGATCACGTAAAAAAAGTTATGGTTGATATTGGTGTACCTGCGGAGCAAATTGTTGAAACTGGAATTCCGATTCGTAGTAGTTTTGAGTTAAAGATTAATCCAGACATTATATATAATAAATATCAGTTATGTAAGAATAAAAAGATTTTACTAATTGTAGCAGGTGCTCATGGGGTATTAGGAAGTGTAAAAGAACTATGCCAATCATTTATGTCAGTACCTGATTTACAAGTAGTTGTCGTTTGTGGGAAAAATGAAGCGTTAAAACAGGATTTATTAGGGTTACAGGAAAAAAATCCTGATGCATTAAAAGTATTTGGTTATGTAGAAAATATTGATGAACTATTCCGTGTTACTTCTTGTATGATTACAAAGCCAGGCGGTATTACGTTAAGTGAAGCGGCAGCATTGCAAGTACCTGTCATTTTATATAAGCCTGTTCCAGGACAAGAAAATGAAAATGCGATGTACTTTGAAAGAAAAGGGGCTGCAGTTGTCATTCGTGATGATAGTGAGGTTTTTGCAAAAACAGAGGCGTTATTACAAGATGATATGAAGCTTCTTCAAATGAAAGAAGCGATGAAAAGCATTTATCGTCCGGAGCCAGCTGATCATATTGTGGATACAATTTTGGCAGAAAATCATGTAGAACCGAATCATATACCTATTAAATCACCTGCTCTTGCACAATCATTTACTTAATATGAAACCCTCTTTTGTATGTTTAAAGAGGGTTTTTTATTGTTTTCCAAGATAAAGACTTATCCACATGAAGATTACGCTTTCATTAAACAGTAAAATCGGAATATTAACAACTATATCCACATCATCCACAATTTTTAGAAAAATATCCACAATTCTAACATTTGATGTGCGTTACAACATACAAACTTGTGAAGGGTTTTTGTAATTCATTCACAATTCTATCAATTCTGTGGATAACGTTATCCACAGAAAAAAGGTTCCTTATTTATAAGGAACCTTTTTTCTACTCTACTCTATCACGTAGAAAAAATATGTAATGAGAATGAATAATTAGGGGGGAGAACTTCTAATTATTCATTCTCACTTTAAATACTTTTTGAGCGATAACCCGCTGCGCGATCTGCTTTACGAAATTCTCGTTGGTAGAGAACTTCTTGTGTACTAGATAATGCGTTTTTTGTTTTGTCACGTTTCTTTTTATCCATTACAAATCACCTCGTGTCCTAAAGTCACTATATATCGTTTCCAAAGACATGGGGTGATATACGTATATATCAAAATGTTAATGGTTAATTATTATTTCTGAAAATTTAGATTATGCTTCTTTTAAGTGATGAGAATCTTGGAACGTTGTATCTCGCATTGTAGCAAGTGTATATTGATCTTTTGGAATTTCATATAAGTTATATACTTCTTCATTCGCGTTAATTTCATCATAAACGGCTTTTCTTGTTTCGTTTGCTAGATTTACATATTGTAATTTTTCTGCAGCTTTAATAGAACGAATATTTATTTTGCGAATACGCATAAAGATCGTTTCAATATCTAACTCGTAGAAAAGTTCGCTAAAAAATGAATCTTTTGCCAATTTATTGTAGCCTTTTCCGTGATAAGGTTTGCCAAGCCATGTTCCAAGAAATCCGGCTTTTTCTTGCACATCAAATAAAGTAATTGTTCCGATAGGGTTACCCCATTCATCTAAAATTGTGCGTGAAATTAATTCCCCACGCTCTTCAGCTTCAATCGTTTGTTTCGTTAAAAATAAATATTCCTCATAAGAATAAGCCTTTTGACGCACAAAAGGGAAGACAGCTGGATCCACCATTAACTCGTATAGAACGTGGCTGTCGTGTAAGTCGCGTTTTTTCAACATACTAACTCCTCCTCACACGAGGGTAGCATGACGAAAAAACACCCCACCCTCGAAATTTTTATATCAATCTTTAAAAAATTTCGGGGTGGGAATCGAACCCACTAGAACCAGTTTCTAACGCTGGTGGCGCACCATTTGCCTTCCCCATTCATCAATTTGAAAATGATAATCACGACACAAATTGATTATGGTTTCATTCAGTTTATAATCGTATAATACTTTATCTAGTCAAAAAAATAAACTAGTTTTTTTTATTTTTTTTGTAAATTATTTTTCCATCAATCATAGTTAGTACAGGCTTGGCTAAATAATGGAAAGGATGATGGGTCCAGAGCACAAGATCAGCGTCTTTTCCAGCCTCAATACTTCCAATTCTATCCTCTAAACGTAAATTTCGCGCTGGAAATATAGTGATTCCTTCTAGTGCAGTTTTTTCGTCTAATCCTTCCCTTACTGCGACAGCAGCACAAACATTTAAATATTGAATGGGTGTATAGGGGTGATCTGTTGTGATGGAAACTTCCACTCCATTTTTTGATAATATATGGTAAGTATCCCATGTTTTATTTTTTAGTTCGATTTTAGAACGGCGTGTAAGCGTGGGGCCAACTGAAACCTTCAAATTGTGTTTCGAAAGTTCTTCAACAATAAAGTGTCCTTCTGTACAATGTTCAATACGTAAATCAAGATTGAACTCTGTTGCAAAGCGTAGAGCAGAAATAATATCATCTGCTCTGTGAGCGTGGATACGTACGGGTATTTCACGGCGTAATGCTTTTAAGATAGGAAGCATTCGAAAATCAGCTTCATGCCCGTAGTGCTGTGCTTCATAGAATGATTCCCGAAGTAATCCCATAATTCCCATACGCGTAATGGACTCTTTTGTGCCATTACTATGGACCTTTTTAGGATTTTCTCCAAAGGCAATCTTTAGACCAGCAGGTTCTTGAATAATCATATGATCAATACAAGTTCCAGCTGTTTTTATTACACAAGTAGTACCACCGATAATGTTTTGACTTCCTGGCATAACGTGAACAGTTGTGATTCCATTTTGTACCGCATCTTGAAATGCAATATCAAAAGGGTGAATTCCGTCCAAAGAACGGATATGTGGTGTTGAAACTTCAGATGTTTCATTTGCATCATTGCCAGCCCAACCAGTACCTTCATCATAGAGACCAAGATGGGTATGGACATCAATAAATCCAGGTAAGAGATGAAGAGCACGTGCGTCTATAACTGTCATATCTTGAGTAGGTTGAATGGAAGGCTTGACCTCAGCAATTTTTTCTCCTATAACGAGTACATCCCCTTGAAATTTTTGGGATGTAATAGGATAGACAATGGCTTGTTTGAGCAATATTTTCATAGGTACCTCATTTCTGTTACTTTATAATGTTAATGGAATGTAAGGGAAAGTAACTGAAAGATTATTTGTGTAATAATGCTCCGGATGCTAGAAAATAAAAGTTTTGAAAGGGCCCTCTGTAAAACTGTGTTTTAGAAGTACTACATTGTATGCGAAAGTATATTTTGTAATGCATGGTCTATTGACGGAAATGTGTATTGATACCCATACTCAATTGCTTTACTAGGTAATACATGTTGCCCTTCTAGTACAAGTATGCTCATCTCGCCTAATAAAGCATGAAGCATAAATGAAGGGACAGGTAACCAATGAGGTTTTTTTATTATAGTTGCAATGATTTCTCCAAATTCCTTCATTCTTATAGGATCAGGAGCTGTAATGTTAAGAGGTCCATCAATTTCTTCTTTGTGTATGATGAAATCAATCATGCGAACGACATCGTCTATATGAATCCATGATAACCATTGATTTCCAGATCCAACTGTACCTCCGATATAGAATTGATAGGGAAGTAGCATTTTTGGAAGGGCTCCTCCGTCTGGACCTAATACGACTCCGAATCTTGCGTAGATTGTCCGTATTCCGAGAGCACGTGCTTTAGATGCTTCTTGTTCCCATGAATATACTGTATTTGCTAAAAAGTCATTTCCAGGAGTCACATGCTGTTCTGTAAAAGACTCGGTTTCAGACGTTCCATAGTATCCAATTGCACTTGCGTTAATAAATGTGTGTGGTTTTGTAGGGAGTGTCTGCAATTGTTTAATGAGTCTTTTTGTTGTTTGAATTCTACTGTTTAAAATGACTTTCTTTTGTTTCTTTGTCCATCTACTATTAATAGACTCTCCAGCTAGATTAATAACTACATCAATAGAAGAGAGGGGGAAGGTTTGTAAATCTGGTGTCCATTGTACATACTGAAGGTTAGGATCGGAAGTTTCAGTAGTTTTTTTTCGCGCGAGAATGTAAACAGTATATCCTTTTTGAATAAAAAAAGTAGAAAGGTATTTACCGATAAAGCCGGTACCACCAGAAATTGCGATTTTCACAATTATTTCCTCCTCATTATATATATTCTTGAAAAGCAAAAACGTTCCTTGACTATGGTAAAATAATAGAGAGGTGAGAGTATGGCTGTCATTACAAAAATAGAAGTGCAAAAACGATCGAAAGAACGGTTTAATATTTATATCGATAAAGGTCAAGGTGAAGAATACGGATTTAGTGTGAACGAAGTAATCTTAATAAAACACGGATTACAAAAGGGCTTAGAAATTGATGAAATAGCGTTAGGAAATATTTTGTACAATGAAGAGGTACAAAAAGCATATTTACAAGCAATCTCCTATTTATCCTATCAAATGAGAACGAAACTAGAAATAGAAGATTTTTTACGAAAAAAAGAAGTGGGACAAGCCATCATCTCTGAAGTCGTTTCGAAATTATTACATGACCGATATATTAATGATAAAGAGTATGCTATTTTATATACGAGAACGCAAAGTAATGTGAATCGAAAAGGTCCAACGGTTATTAAAAGAGAGTTGTTAAATAAAGGTGTTCAGGATCTAATTATTACGCATAGTTTACAAGAATATCCGAAGGAAAAGCAAATTGAGAATGCTTTAATTCTTATAGAAAAGAAAAAGAAATCTTATCAAAAGCATTCCTTTTTACAAATGAAGCTAAAGTTAGACGAAATGCTTGTTCGTAAAGGATATTCTAGAGATGTGATTCAAATTTGTTTGGAAGAATTGAAAGACGAAAAAGATGACGAAAAGCAACAAGAAGCGTTACACTATCATGGGAATAAATATTATGAGAAATATAAGAAGTATGATGGATGGACATTTGAAAATAAGATGAAACAAGCGTTATATCGTAAAGGATTCTCTATTGATGAGATAGAGATATTTTTACAAATGAAACGCGAAGAGGGATGAGGGAATAAAAATGAATACGCCAAAACGCTACAGTGAAATGACATCATATGAGCTAAGGGAAGAAATTGGGGTTTTGAAAGAGCAAGCAATAAAAGCTGAGCAACTTGGAATTGTAAATGAGTTCGATGTATTAATGCGAAAGATAGCAATGGCTCGCGCTTATATGACTGACATAAACAAATTCCATATCGGTGAGACATATGAATTAGTAGAAGAACCTGGTATATTATTTGAAATTACGTATTTCAATGGGGTATTTGCTTGGGGACATAAGCAAAATGATAATGAAGAGATTGGAATACCGATTTCTTTATTGCAAGAAAAATAAAAACCAGAGAGCGAATATCTCTCTGGTTTTCATCTTTGGTAGGCGTTACAGGAGATAGGAGATTCTAAAATTGGCGTTTTTTACATTCATTCGCCAATATAATGAGAGACTGGGTTTGTTGCGTCTGTCCGTTAACTTGCGCTTTTGCATGTTTCGGACGAGTCCACGTATGGTTAAATAATTCAGAACGACTATCTAAGCGATCACGGTAGCTCATCTTTATCACCTCGTGTAGGAAGTTAAGTTACTTTGTTACTACTCTTCCTGCTGATTTGCAGCACGCATACGTTCTTGTGGGTGCGTGTTAATTGTGCCGTTAGGTCGTTTCGAAGCGAAGCGTGATTTCGCTTTCGGTTGACCGTCGATTTTGCTGTTGTTTTTTGACTCAGACCAAAATTCGGCTTGTTTACCCATTGCGAACGCCCTCCTCATCATCAGTTGATACCTCTTGAAGAAGTATCAATTATAGAATGTGCAAAATAGAAGAAACTATCCTTTAGAAATGAAGGGATAATTAGGTAAAGGAGACTAGAACATGAATGATATTTATGAAGCATTAACGAAAGAACTATTAGACAAAAATGACAAGCTTTCTTACGCACAAGCGCGTGCTTGGGTTGAATTACTGTGGGAAGATTTTCAAACGACTTATGCGAAATCAGGTCGTTATCAAGGAGAAGAAATGACTGAACAAGTGGTACGATCATGGATTAATAATCATGGAGTACGCCTTCATGAAATGCGTACAAATAATCCGAAATATAGCCATCTAATCAATCAAGAAGATCATTTGAAACATTAAAAAAAGCGACTGAAGTCGCTTTTTTTAATGTGGAAGTAACTCCAGTTTTTTTCGAAGTTTTTCTTCACTAAAAATCCATCCTGTATAGGAACTAATAATATTTAAATTATGATCGAGTTGAACGATTGCAACGAATGGATAATAGTCTTTACTACGATATCGCAAATCAATGAATCGAACTTCATAATAATGATCATAATCGAAAATGTCCCAGCGATATACAGGGGAGAAAGATAAAAATGCTGAGATGTTTTCATCTTGTTTAGCTGCGCGCATAATAGCATTATCTGGGAACGGTACCCGATCGAACTTATCATAGATCATGATGTTACCACGATGCCATCTAGCAACGTAGTAATAATCGGTTGTAACGACTGCTAAATGATAATGATAAAATCGATAAGAAGGAGAAATGATTATCTTCTCAACATGTTTGAAACGTTTTTGTACAACGCTTCTTATATTTCTATGCATCATAATCCGTCCCATGTAGTAAACAATCATTAATATATACGCTGCTAAGGCAGTATATCCTTTATGGGAACCTACGAGCATACAAGCAATTGCGAGTATATGGATAAAGAAAATGACGGTATCAAATGTATTAATGATGCCGAGCGCTACCCATTTTTTGGTGAAGGGCCGTAATGCTTGTGTACCGTAGGCATTAAAAATATCTACAAAGACATGAAGAAAGACGGCAATAAAGGACCAAAGTAGTAGATGCAAATATGGAGCGTCTGAAAAGAAGGCGAAAGAGATGCCACTTATAAGGAAAGACCAAAGAATCACTGCAGGAATGGAATGAGTAATCCCACGATGATTTCTTATATATTTAGCGTTATTACGCAATTTTAAAACTGTATCGATGTCAGGAATATTGGAGCCGGCAATTGTAGCAAGCATAACTGCTTGTGGCCCAATATCACTTTGTGCTATGGCTGGATCTAACGTGGCCAAACTGCCTAGAGTAACGCCCATAACAAGGTGAGTGGCTGTGTCCATAGAAATCCACCTCCGTTTTTTATTAATGTAACTCTTTTTATTCGATACCTCAAGTCCTTTGCCTTCTATTTCCTATGTCATCTTACTTAAATTTTTTCCTAAAATCTTTATAATAGTACTTATATGCAAAAAAATGAGGGGGATCAAGTTTGACACTTGAAATATTAAATAATTTTAACATAGAGCAGTTTCAAAATGATTTAATTGGTTGGTTTGAAAAAGAGCAACGCGACTTACCGTGGCGTAAAAATAAAGATCCATACCGTGTTTGGGTTTCGGAAATTATGTTGCAGCAAACTAGGGTAGAAGCTGTAAAACCATATTACGCAAATTTCATGGGGAAGTTTCCTACTCTAGAAGCTTTGGCAAATGCTGATGATGAAGAAGTGTTAAAAGCATGGGAAGGTTTAGGGTATTATTCTAGAGCGCGAAATTTACATGCAGCCGTAAAAGAAGTAAAAGAAGTATATGGCGGGATTGTGCCAAGTGATGTAAAGAAGATTGAGAAATTAAAGGGAGTCGGTCCCTATACAAAAGGTGCTATTTTAAGTATCGCATATGGTATACCAGAGCCGGCAGTTGACGGAAATGTTATGCGTGTATTATCTCGCATTTTATCAGTATGGGATGACATTGCAAAACCGAAAACGAGAAAAGTGTTTGAAGAGATTGTGCGTGAAATTATTTCGGCTGAAAATCCATCTTATTTTAATCAAGGTTTGATGGAATTAGGAGCACTGATTTGTATTCCTAAAAATCCAGCATGCTTACTTTGTCCTGTACGTGAGCATTGCAGGGGATATGCTGAAGGTGTTCAAAAGGAATTACCAGTAAAAAGTAAAGCGAAAGCCCCTAAGATGGTACCGATTGTTGCGGGAGTACTTCAAACAGAAGATGGCCGTTACGTCATTAATAAACGTCCAAGTACCGGTTTATTAGCTAATATGTGGGAGTTTCCGAATATTGAACTTGGCGAAGGGATTCGTAATCAGAAGGAACAGCTTATAGATTATATGAAAGAAAAATTTGAGCTTTCGATTTCTATTGAAGAATACGCAATGAATGTACAACATACCTTTACACATCGCACTTGGGATATATTCGTATTTTACGGAAAAGTAACTGGTGACATTGTTGAAACAGATACATTGAAAATTGTATCGAAAGAAGCATTTGAGCAATTACCTTTCTCTAAATCGCATCGTACGATTTATGAGAGTTGTGTTGAGAAAATTACAATGCAATAAAGTGAAACTTTAATCAGTGGGGGGGTTCTTCATCTCTCACTGATTATTAGCCCTCACCAATCGGACTTTAATGGGCAGCCCGCCCCCCCACCTAACTTCTTTGCTTTCGCTGCATTTTGAGGTGGGGGTCTTACTGCCCATTAAAGCGGGATAAACAAAAAAGTGTTCCCTAGATTGGGAACACTTTTTTAATCGTAAGAAATTTTTGTCCCATGAGTCCAACTAGCATCACCTTCTTGTAAGCCGCCTCTTGATTCAATTTCTATTACAATTTCTTTGTAGATACTTTGACCTTCTGTATTTAAATACGGCAAAATCTGTTGTAATGAATGATGAAAATAAGCCAATTCATCTTCTTTCCACTCATTTTTTGAAATCATCGTTAGTTCAGTCATATCGCGTCCTATATACATATTTCCACCTCCATTTTCTATAGTTTGAATGAGTGACAAGAGATATATACGGAGATTAAAAAAAGAAAATCACGGATAGCTTCTAAGAGAATTGGTTACATTATTGGTTGTGGAGGTGAGAAAGATGAGTAAAAAACAACAAGGTTATAACAAGGCAACTTCTGGTGCTAGCATTCAAAGTACAAATGCTAGTTATGGTACAGAGTTTTCAACTGAAACAGATGTGCAAGCAGTAAAACAAGCAAACGCACAATCAGAAGCAAAGAAAGCACAAGCTTCTGGTGCACAAAGTGCAAACGCTAGTTATGGTACTGAATTTGCAACTGAAACAGACGTGCATGCTGTGAAAAAACAAAATGCACAATCAGCTGCAAAACAATCACAATCTTCTAGTTCAAATCAGTAATGAAAGAAAAACACTTCTCTAATTCGGGAGAAGTGTTTTCTTTGTGCTTTGGTCATGGTAATGAAAATAAAACGAACGACATAACTTCTAATAAGTCAACAAATGTAGTCAAAGGAGAAGGAAGTTAAAGATTAGAAATATGTAATGAGGAAATAATAACTGATAAATAAATCCAAAAGGGGGTAAGTAATGAACGATTTTGATAAGTTGGTAGGAGAGCAATTGGAAACGATGGATGAGTTGTTGAAGTTACAAGCTCACCTAGAGAAGTATCAGCAAATTGAAATAAGCGAAAAGGATACGTGCGATAAAAAGGAATTACATTTTATTCGCCAAGAAATATATAGAACAGAATTAGCACTTAAGTTATTACATGAGAAATTTGAAGAGCAAACAAATAGTGTGATTCAATCTTTTGAAACTGAAAAAATGATTTCAAATTTAGGATAAAATATATTGTTGCCTTTAGGTGAAAGGTCCTTCTGTACATGGAAATGAGGAAGGACTTTTTTTATCCCACTTTAATGGGCAGTAAGACCCCCACCTCAAAATGCAGCGAAAGCAAAGAAGTTAGGTGGGGGGCGGGCTGACCATAAAAGTCCGATTGGTGAGGGCTGATTAAAGTTTCACTTTATTCTCCTTTCCTCGTTTGGCCCCGTTCCCTAAGAAAGACTATGGATATGGTATTCATTGTGAAACATAGAGTCTTATCGCTTTAGTTTTAAAATTTCGACAAAAAAGTTATAATAGAAAAAAAGTGAATGCAGTTCAAAGGGCATTTGCAGTTGAAGGAAGGGAGCATATATGGGATTTCCCAAAGAAGGAGAAAAAGTACAAATACATAGTTATAAACATAATGGCTCCATTCATAGAATGTGGGAAGAGACAACGATTTTAAAAGGGACACAAAGTCTTGTGATCGGAGCAAATGATCGTACAGTAGTGACAGAATCAGATGGCCGAACATGGATTACTCGTGAACCAGCAATTTGTTATTTTCATGCAAACTACTGGTTTAATGTGATTGGAATGTTAAGGGAAGAGGGCGTATATTATTATTGTAATTTAAGCTCACCTTTTGCATATGATTCTGAAGCGTTAAAGTATATTGATTATGATTTAGATATTAAAGTGTATCCAGATATGACATATACGCTTTTAGATGAAGATGAATATGAAAAACATAGTCAAATTATGCAATATCCACCTGTGATTGATACGATTTTAAAACGAAATGTAGCACAATTAACACAATGGATTCATCAAAGAAAAGGGCCATTCGCACCAGACTTTGTAGATATGTGGTATGAGAGATATTTAATGTACAGAAATTAAAACAAACCTGCAGGGGATTCCCCCGCAGGTTTGTCCTATTAGAGGGGGGATTATGTGCAAGGTATAAAAAGATATTTGCAATTTGTTAAACCATATCGATGGCTTATTGCTATTACGATTATGATTGGTCTAGTTAAATTCGGCATCCCGCTCATTATGCCGTGGTTATTAAAGTATATTATTGATGATGTCATTCAGGGCGGAGGGTCACTTCAAGATAAGACGTCCCAACTAGTAACAGCGATTGGGATTGCTTTTTTTATTTTTGCAGTGTTAAGACCGCCGATTGAATATTATCGTCAATATTTTGCGCAGCGTATCGCAAATACAATACTATATGATTTGCGAAAACATATTTTTGGTCATTTACAAAATTTGAGTTTACGTTATTATTCGAATACAAAAACAGGGGAGATTATTTCACGTGTCATTCATGATGTAGAACAAACGAAGGATTTTGTAATTACTGGTTTGATGAATGTTTGGTTAGATACAGCAACAATTGCTATCGCTATTATTGTTATGTTTTCTATGAATATAAAATTGACATTTGTTGCGCTATTAATTTTACCTATTTATGTAGTGGCAGTGAAATATTTTTTCGGGCGTCTTCGAAAATTGACGAAAGAGCGTTCACAAGCGTTAGCAACGATGCAAGGGTATTTACATGAACGTATTCAAGGGATGCAAGTGACACGTAGCTTTGCATTAGAAGAGTATGAAGGGAAGCAATTTGAAAAAAGAAATAATGAATTTTTGACGAAAGCGTTAACGCATACGAGTTGGACGGCGAGAACATTTTCAGCAGTAAATACGTTAACAGATTTAGGGCCGTTACTCGTGATCGGTTTTGCAGCGTATGAAGTGATTCAGGGGCAGTTAACATTAGGAACTATGGTTGCCTTTGTTGGATATATGGATAGTTTGTATAGTCCACTTCGCCGCCTTGTTAATTCCTCTACGACATTAACACAGTCTTTCGCATCGATGGATCGGGTGTTTGAACTGTTAGACGAAAAATATGATATTGTGAATGTACCAGGTGCGGTACAAACGAAAAAATTAAATGGTGAAGTGATATTTGATAATGTATCTTTTCGTTACAATTCGGATGAAAAAGAGGTATTACATAACCTTTCGTTAACTATGTTGCCAGGAGAGAAGGTAGCACTTGTAGGAGCAAGTGGGGGAGGGAAGTCATCTCTTGCTAGTTTAATCCCGCGTTTCTATGATGTCTCTTCAGGCGCAGTTTATGTAGATGGGATAGATGTTAGAAAGTATGATATGAGAAATTTACGTAGTCATATTGGAATTGTACTGCAAGATAATTTGTTATTTAGCGATACAATCGGGGCAAATATTTTATATGGGAATCCGAAAGCGACAGAGGAAGAAGTAATTGCAGCTGCCAAAGCTGCGCAAATTCATGATTTTATTATTGAGTTACCTGATGGTTATAATACTGTCGTCGGGGAACGCGGTGTGAAGTTATCTGGTGGGCAAAGGCAACGTGTAGCGATTGCACGCGTGTTTTTAAAGAATCCATCGTTACTTATATTAGATGAAGCGACTTCCGCTTTGGATTTAGAAAATGAAAGATATATTCAAGAGGCGCTTCAGACGTTAGCTGCTGATCGAACGACGATCATAATTGCACATCGATTGGCGACGATTACGCATGTGGATACGATTATTTACATTGAAGATGGTGAAATTAAAGAAACAGGATCTCATGAAGAATTAATGAAAAAAAGAGGATATTACCACAATTTATATCAACTTCAACATATAACAGAAACAGCTCCTTTAGCGTAAAAGGAGCTGTTTTTTATTCGTCTTCTTTTTTATCATCGATTTTGAGTTCTGCTTCTGGTTTATGGTATGTGTAGAAGCTATCCACAAGTAAATCTAAATGCTCTACTTCTTCACTATAGTTAATAATAGCGGAAATAAGAGGGAAGAGATGTAGCCATGTTTTATATGCTTCTTCATCATCCTTGTTTTGATATTCCATAAAGATATCAATTAATTCCTGTTTACCTGTTTCAACTTCATCAAGCATTTCAACAGATTGTTGTTTTTTTGCTTTACCAATAAATTTTAATAAAACTTGTTCATGATAATGTGTTAATGAATCAAGTTCGTTCTGAATAGATTCCTGGAATTCTTCTGGCATATAGCGCAGTTCGTTTTCAGTACGATGTAATGATTTTAACGTACTTAAAGCACGACTTGTCGTCGCTAACATTTGTCTGAATAAAACAAGCTTACGAATTTTTGCGAACTTTACTTTTTTCGTATAGCTTCTTTCTTCTTTATACAGCAAATAGTAATGGTTTAGTTTGATCATTTTTTCTTTCATACGATCAATATCAGTTTTTAATGTTGTAAAATCAGAAGCTTGCCTGCTATTCATTCGAATCCATTTTACAATTTCTTCTGTATTATCAACGATGCGATGATATAACTTTGTTTCGTATTTTGGAGGCATAAACACTAAATTTACAAGTGAAGCCGCAATAATCCCAACCATAATCGTCGCAAATCGAAGTAAGGCAAAACTAAAGAAATCTTCACCTTGATACTCCATAATAGCGATAACTGTTACTAAAGCAATTGATATTGTGTTTTCTAATCGTAATTGCAATGTAAGAGCAATTACTAATATACATGTTAATCCAATAATAAAAGGATTATGTCCAAAAGCAGTAGCGAATGCGATAGCGAATACCGCACCAATGACGTTTGCTTGAATTTGTTCAAGTGCAGTTAAATACGAACGGTATACAGACGGTTGAACAGCGAAGATAGCTGAAATTCCCGCAAATACTGGACTCGGTAAGTTAAGTAAAATACAAGCAAATAAAGCTAATGTGATGGCAATACCCGTTTTTAAAATGCGAGCACCAAGTTTCATACCCTTAATAAGATCCTTTCTCTTGTCATAATGAATGTACAACATGATACTATACATTCATTACAATATGTTAGCAAGTGATATTTTAGTGACGTTAATAAGAAATTAAGATTCATTTTATACTTTTTCCTAATTCTTTTTAAACATCAATTTTTAGTAAAAAAACCTGCTGAATTTCAGCAGGTTTCAAATTGTTACTATAGATTACTATGAGAAGTGTACTTCGTCAATTTTTTTCTTGAAGATGAAAATTAGGCATATCACTCTGTTGAGATAGATGGATCAGCCTGCTCTTTTTTCGGGATGATTTCAAAAAACTGTTGCTGCATATCATCGAATAACGGTGTCAATAAAGCAACTTCCTCGTATTGCTCATGTTCATTTAATACACGGATATAATCTAGTAATAACTCGGTCACATCTTGCACACCATTTTTACTAATTGGTTGTAATGTAACATTTGCTCCTTTTGCGATTCTTCTTTTTAATGCCTGTTCTGTTAAACCTAAGCTTGAATCATGGCGTAAATAAACAACCCCGCCAGTCATACCAGCGCAAATCCATGGACCAGGATCCCCTAAAACAAGAGCGCGCCCATTTGTCATATATTCAAAAGCGAAACCTTTAATATTAGAGTATGCTCCTATATTCCCTTGCTCTTTTTCACGGAGTGGCTTTGTCATGCGTCCGCCAATTATCATGTCTGCTCCAGAGAGGCGAATGCCAGCGCGAGCATCAGCGTTACCTTGAACGTATAGCGCCCCTTTTTGTGCACCGTATCCAAAACCTTTTCCGACAGAACCGTTATAATATAGACCGTCTTTTCCTTTTGCTTTCGTTATATAAATACCACCACCAAAGGAGGTTTTACCAATACCATCTTGTGCGCCGCCATTTACGTGTATAAATAAGTTCTCACTATTGTAAGCACCTAATCCATTTCCAGGAATCGAGCCATTCGTATACTTTAATGTAAGTGGTTCAAGCTTCGTGTCTTCATATAATTTACTACGAACGCGATAACAAGATTCTAGACCACCCATAACACGTTGCTCTACGCCAACGCCTACTAATTCTTTTGAATGAGGAGAATGAATTGTTTCAAATTGTTTTTCTAGTACGTGTTCTGTTTTTGTACTAGATGGATGTTCTATCGTTTGTAGTAAATTACATAAGTTTAATAAATTTTTGCCTCGAACTTGTTCTAATAAATCGGAACGCCCGACAATTTCTTGTAAATTTGTATAGCCGAGATCTCCTGTTAATCGTTTTAGTTCTTCGCCAAAAGTAGTGAATAAATGTAATAATCCAGCCACGGCGCTTTCTAATTCACGCGGGACGAAGCGGCGTAATCCGTGTTCTTTCGCTTGAGCTTCAGATTCAATCTGTGTTGCGATTCCAACGTGGCAAGTATCTAGATGACATCCACGGCAAGTTGTACAGCCAATTGCAATCATGGATAATGTACCAAATCCAATGCGATTTGCTCCAAGGAGCATAATTTTCAAGGCATCATTCACACTTCGAATACCACCATCAGCCCAAATTTCTACCTTATGTCTCATATTTGCTTCTAATAAAGCATTGTGAGCGGCTTTCACACCAATTTCTACAGGAAGCCCTACATGTTGCAATGCGTGAATACGTGCAGCTCCTGTACCACCATCAAATCCGCTAATGTTAATAAAATCAGCACCAGCTTTTGCGATACCAACAGCAATTGTTCCAATGTTAGGGACGACAGGGACTTTTACAGCTACTTTCGAAAGTTGATTAGCCGTTTTAATTTCTGTAATCATTTGAGCTAAATCTTCAATGGAATAAATATCATGGTTGTTAGAAGGTGAAATTAAATCTGATCCAATTGTCGCATTACGCGCTTCAGCGATTTTGGCTGTTACTTTTGAACCTGGCAAATGTCCACCTTCACCAGGCTTTGCGCCTTGCCCAATTTTTATTTCAATTAAGTTTGATGAATTGAGTAGTTCGGCGTTTACGCCAAATCGTCCGGACGCAATTTGTTGTCCACGTGTATGTGGATATTTTCCAATCATATCTTTAATTTCGCCGCCTTCACCGTTCAAACTAATCATATTTAGCTGATCGGCTGCTTCTGCATATGCACGAAAGGCAATTTCATTTTGAGAACCGAATGACATGGAACTAATAATAAATGGTAAATCATGATTTTGAATACTGATGGACACTTCTTCAGCCGGAATGATATGTTTTGTTTCTTTCGTTTGAACAAGGTGTCTAATTGCGATGGGGTTATTTTCTTCTAATTCACTTAATTTTTCACGGTAATCATCATAAGAGTTTCCTTTTGCAACATCGCCAATTGCTTTCCAAATTCGCGGGAATATATGAAAAGATTTTCGCATTCTAACTTTAGGATTGTTATAATCGTTCGCTCGCATTTGTGCATCTTCAGCAAGTGATTCAAGAGAAAAAGCTAAATCATTTGAACCTAAGAAATTTGTAATTTGCAATATATTTGCGATTTCTTCATGTAACCCGATAGAAGAATAGAGGCGACCGTAACCACGCAATTCATGAATTCCAATTGTTGAAATGACTTTTTCCAGTCCTTTATTAAGTGCATGATATAAATTCGTAATTGGTGTTTTTGTCCCATCATTTACGGTTGCAAATAATAAATATGGATTGATACTATCTGCTCCTAATCCATACATTGTGATGATATCGTGTAAGGAGCGAAGGGCACCCGAACGTATAACGAGAGAACAGTTTCGGCGTAATTTATTTTCGCTTAATACTTGATGTACTTTCGCAGTAACTAAATGCGGATCAATCCATAACTGTTCATTGAGATGAGCGTTGGCATCGTCTATTAATAGTAGGGAAGCCCCATCGTTTACAGCTGTTATCGCTTCAGAACTAATTCGACTTAAGGCACATTGTAAAGTTTCTGCCTGACTGAATGTAGCAGAGATTGTAGCGATAGAGCTATGAGTATTGAATAGTTGTATAAGTTGCTCGTACGTAACTGTGTGTAATTCTTCTGCAATAGATTGTGCTACACTTCCTTCTAAAATGATTGGGGAAAGCATCTCAACTACAAATGGCTGTTTAGCACCAGCCAATAAACTTGGACGTTCGCCAAGTATCGTTCGTGTGGAGAAGTGTTCAACTTCTCGATCGCGATCGATTGCTGGATTTGTAACAACAGCTACACTTTCCTTAATGAAGTCAGCGATATTTCGTCTACCAGTATCGAGTGCAGCGAGTGGTGAGTCATGCCCAAGTGAGCGAATTGGCTCAACGCCTTTTGTTGCCATCTGTTCAAGAAGCTGAATATGTTCACGATCCCATCCGAAAGCAACGTATTGTTTTGTTTCAACTTGCATAGAATCACATAATCCTTGGATTTCTTTCGTTTCAGGGGTAGATAAGTTTAAATGATAATCTTTAGTATCCACTCGTTTTTTAAAACGGTCATATACTTGAGCTTGGTATTTGTCATATTCATAAAGAACAAGCTCATCTTGTTCATTCCACTTTAGTCCGACTTTTTCCCCTGGAGCGAGTGGTTTTGGTTCTGCTACATATTCAGTTGGTGATACAACTCCAGGTTCAGAAGAGAAAATATAAGAGCTTTCTGTCTCTACTTTCCATACTGGTCGTAGCCCAAGGGAATCCACGCTGAAAACAGCTTCATCTTTATAACGTGAAATAATGCCAGCTGGACCTTGTGCAAAATGGCCCCATGCTTCACGTATATACGTATATAAATCTTGTAAATGTGGTTCATAAAGTTTAATTTCATTAATAATTGGCGGGAATAGTATATCCATTGCTTCAAATAAACTGTAGTTGTATTGAACAAGTAGAGTTTCTAAGGTACGGTTTAAATCTTGGGAGTCACTGCCCCCAGCAGTAAGTGGAACGTGAATCATTTTGGCTTGATCGCGTAATTTTGCAATTGTGTTAATTTCACCATTATGTCCGAGGATACTAAATGGTTGTACACGAAAAAAGTTAGATAATGTATTAGTAGAATAGCGATTGTGTCCTAGTGTCATAGTTGAAGCAATAAGTGGGTGTTGTAAATCATTGTAATAGGCAACAAGTGTATCCCCAGCACCGAGAACTTTATATACAACGTGATCACGACTTAAGGAAGCAACATGAATCGCTTCATTTTCTTCTATTTTTATCGTTACTGTAAATAATGTTTGCTCAATATTTGCAACTTCATTTTCTGCGATAAGAGCAACTTGCCAAAATAAAGGTTCTTCTTGTTTACCAAGTGGACCGAGTGCATCGGAGTTTATTACATCATCACTTTCGAAAAGAATTGCAAAGTTTTCGTTGTTTAGTTGTGTACGAATATGATTTTTTAAATTAACTATATTTTCGTTTTTGTTTAGAAAAAAATGTCCAACGATAAAGTGGGGATGATCCACGATCGTTGGATTATATCCGCTACTTTTAAATTTTTCATTCCAAAGTGCTTTTGGTACATCAATGTGAATACCGATTCCATCGCCTTCGCCATTAATGAAACCAGCTCTATGATTCATTTTGACGAGCGATTGTATGCAAAGATCAATATTTTCTTTTGTAGGAATTTTTCGTTTCTCCATAACGGAAACGATTCCACACGCATCGTGTTCTGCATTTTTGTAATCTCGAAATAAAGACGGTGTCCATGTGTTTGTTTTATTGAGCATCCGTCAATCCCCCCTCTTATGAAAGTTTGAATAATCTTACTATTTAAGGCGTGAGCAGCCTTGTATACAAAGATAGTAAGGATATAAAAGAAAAATTAAACAGATAATTATGAATAATTATACTATTAATAAGGGATTTATGAAATAGAAAAAAGGAAAAAAGAAAGGTGTGCTTTCTTTTTTCCTTTGAATGACGGGATTATTTATTGTTTGCTAAAGCAGCAAATGCTCTACCTACAGCTTCAATTGTATATTCAATATCTTCTTTTGTATGTTCTGTCGTTAAGAACCATGCCTCGTATTTAGAAGGTGCTAAGTTAATTCCTTCTTGCAGCATAAGCTTGAAGAATTTACCGAACATTTCTCCGTCTGTATCTTGTGCTGCATCGTAATCTTCAATTGTATTTGTTGTGAAGTATACAGTTAAAGCGCCTTTTAGGCGGTTTAATGTAATATCGATATTATGTTTTTCAGCCTGCTCTAAAATTCCTTTTTCAAGCATTGCACCAAGTTCATCTAATTTTTCATAAAGCCCTTCTTGTTGAAGAACTTCTAGACAAGCAATACCAGATGCCATAGAAGCAGGATTTCCCGCCATTGTACCAGCTTGATATGCAGGTCCAAGAGGGGCAACTTGTTCCATAATTTCTTTCTTACCACCGTAAGCACCGATTGGAAGTCCGCCGCCAATAACTTTACCAAGCGCTGTTAAGTCTGGTGTTACGCCAAGTAAGTCTTGAGCACCACCGTACATGAAGCGGAAAGCAGTAATAACTTCATCATAAATTACTAGTGCACCAGCTTCGTGAACAAGTTCATTCACTTTCTCAAGGAAGCCAGGTTTTGGCTCTACAATACCGAAGTTTCCAACGATTGGTTCTACAAGAATAGCTGCTACTTCATGTCCCCATTTATCTAATGCTTCTTTTAAAGTTTCTACATTATTAAATGGAACGGTAATAACTTCTTGAGCGATACTTTGTGGTACACCGGCTGAGTCAGGAGTTCCTAGTGTAGAAGGACCAGATCCAGCTGCTACAAGTACTAAATCAGAATGACCGTGGTAACAACCAGCGAATTTCATAATTTTTGTGCGGCCTGTGTAAGCGCGAGCGACACGAATTGTTGTCATTACAGCTTCAGTACCAGAGTTTACGAAGCGGACTTTATCTAATGCAGGCATTGCTTCTTTTAACATTTTTGCAAATTTTACTTCTAGCGCTGTTGGAGTTCCGTAAAGTACACCATTTTCAGCAGCTGTTGTAATTGCTTTTGTAATGTGCGGGTGAGCATGTCCAGTAATAATAGGACCGTATGCTGCTAAATAATCGATATATTTATTTCCGTCTACATCCCAGAAATAAGCACCTTTTCCACGTTCCATAGCAACAGGAGCGCCGCCACCAACTGCTTTAAAAGAACGAGAAGGACTATTAACACCGCCAACGATATGTTCTAAAGCTTCTTTATGTAATGCTTCTGATTTTGTGAATTTCACTACCATTCATCTCCTTACAAAAATCTATGTATTATTCTAACATGTTTTTCGAAAAGACGTATTGTTTGTGATAGAGAAGGCAGTTGGGTAAACTATTCGTTGTGACATTTAGGAAGGGGGTCCGGTTATGAAATCGGTAATTGAGGTACAAGGGTTACGTAAAGAATTTACAGCCTATTCAAGTCGTCCAGGTTTAAAGGGTGCATTTCGCGATTTATTAAATCGTAATTATAAAATAGTACCAGCAGTAAATGATGTATCTTTTACTGTGAAACAAGGTGAAATGGTTGGATATATCGGTGAGAATGGTGCTGGTAAATCAACGACAATTAAAATGCTTACGGGGATTTTGACTCCGACATCAGGAGACATTTTAGTAAATGGGATGAACCCGCATAAGCAGAGGGAAGAATTTGTAAGAACGATTGGTGTTGTTTTCGGTCAACGCTCACAGCTTTGGTGGGATATTGCCGTACAAGAATCGTTTCGTTTATTAAAAAAAGTGTACGGTGTATCAGACGCTCAGTATAAAGAACATATGGAGCACGTAATCGAAACGTTAGATATTGGCCCTTTATTAGATAAGCCAGTTCGAAAGCTATCTTTAGGTCAAAGAATGCGTTGTGAATTAGCGGCAGCATTAATTCATAATCCGCCGTTATTATTTTTAGATGAACCAACAATTGGGTTAGATGTACTTGTGAAATTGAAAATACGTGAATTTTTAAAAGAAATGAATGAACGTTATAAAACAACGATTTTATTAACAACTCATGATATTACTGATATTGAAGCTTTATGTGAGCGCGTTATCATGTTGGATGAAGGCAATATTATGTATGACGGTTCTTTAAATAATCTTCGTACGCAGTGGGGAGCAGAGAAAGAAATACATTTTCAGTTTGTCGCACCAGTTTCTTATCAGGATTTATCAATGGTTATGCCAGATAGTCATGTCGTTTGGTCGAAAGCGAAAGAGGAAAACGCGTGGATTGCCAAAATACCGAATGAAGAAGTTATTATTTCAATGCTTATTTCTAAAGTGGTACAAGCCTTTCAAATTAAAGATTTAAAAATTAATGAAGTGTCTACAGAGGAAATTATTCGTAACATTTATGAAGAAGGTATTAAACATGGGTAAGTACATTGAAATGATTCGAATTCGCTTTTTAATGATGCTTGCGTATCGTACAAACTACTATAGCGGGATTTTAATTTATACAATTAATATCGGCGCATATTATTTTTTGTGGCAAGCAATTTATAGCGGAAAAGAGAATATTGAAAGTTTATCTATTTCGCAAATGACTACGTATATCGCAATTGCATGGATGGCACGTGCTTTTTATTTTAATAATATAGACAGGGAAATTGCGATGGAGATTCAAGAAGGACGTGTAGCGGTAGAACTGATACGCCCATATAACTATTTAGGGATGAAAGTGATGCAAGGTCTTGGTGAAGGAATATTTCGCTTTGCCTTCTTTTCAATTCCGGGTATGGTCATCGTTACCTTATTATTTTCATTGCAAATTACAACGAACTTTCAAACGTGGTTATATTTCTTCTTATCTTTAATATTTAGTTTTATTATTAATACACAAATTAATTTAATGACGGGAATGCTCACATTCTTCTTATTTAATAATAGCGGAATTATGTATGCAAAACGTGTTGTTATTGATTTGTTTTCAGGTCTATTATTACCAATTAGTTTTTATCCGTTATGGGCCCAAAAGGCAATGATGTTTTTACCGTTTCAGGCTATTAGTTATATTCCGAGTATGATTTTCTCAGAAGGTATACAAGGAAGTAAATTGTATGAGGCATTATTATTCCAAGTAATTTGGGCCATTGTACTTATTATTCCGATTGTACTCATGTGGAGAACGGCGAGAAAACGTCTAATTGTACAAGGGGGATGATGAGATGATATATATAAAACTATTTTTGCAATATGCAAGTCAATATATAAAAACAAAATTGGAGTATCGGGGCGATTTTATCGTTGGGTTACTTTCTGATTTATCACTACAGGCTGTTAATTTAATCTTTATTCTTGTTGTGTTTGGACATACGCAAGCATTAAAAGGTTGGAGTAGAGAAGAAGTCATCTTTATTTATGGTTTCTTTTTAGTGCCGTTTGCCATTTTCTCAGCTTTCTTTAACATATGGGACTTTAATGATCGTTACATTATTAAAGGAGAAATGGATCGCATATTAACGAGACCGATTCATAGTTTATTTCAAATTATATTAGAGAGAATGGAGCTTGAATCTTTAATTGGAGCGATTACGGGAATGATTGTAATGGGCTACGCAGCAGTGGAGTTGCAATTATCTTTTTACTGGTACGATATCTTCTTATTCTTGTTGATGGTAGGAGGGGGCGCACTTGTATACGGAGGGATATTTGTTACGCTTGCAAGTCTTGGTTTTTGGTCGGACGCGAAAAGTTCGATTATGCCGCTAATGTATAACATAGGGAATTATGGCCGCTATCCTGTTAATATTTATAACCGTGTGATTCGCTTCATTTTAACGTTTGTCCTACCATTTGCGTTTGTCGGAGTGTATCCAGCAGCGTACTTTTTAAGAAAAACAGAGTGGAATAGCTATGCATTTGCAACACCGCTCGTTGGTGTTATCTGTTTTACGATTGCAATTACTCTTTGGAATCAGGGGGTAAAAAGGTACCGTGGTGCAGGGAATTAATTATAAAAGCTTGTTTGTTTCTAAGGGATAAATCTAATGGCTGTCTCATACATATAAAATGAGGTGGAGGACATGTTATGGGGATTTATTCTATTAATTGCAGCAATTGCTATTTTGAGGAGTGTCCAATTATTATGGAGTTCCTATTCGGATTCAATGCGTTTTTTTTCGCTGTATAATTTAGCTACATTATTTTTGATTTATACAACAGTATTGATTGCATTTGGATTAAGTTACGTTGTATTAGAGGAAATGGGTTTTGCAGTTTTGAAAGAGGATGGAGAAAGCTTAAACGCTCACTCTTTTCAACTGGTTGAAATTTGTTTATATTTTAGCGCAGTTACTTTATTGTCTGTTGGATATGGTGACATATCTCCGATTGGAATTGGGCGATGGATTGCGATTGGAGAAGCGCTAATTGGATATACATTACCGTTTGCTTTTGTAATGAGGTCCGTAATAGACAATGAAAAATAAGGAAGCATTTGTTATAGTAAAAGAAAAGAGTAGGAGTGATAATAATGATTACAGTAGGAGAAATGGCTCCAGAATTTACATTAGAGGGAAGTAACGGGGAACAAGTTCGCTTAGCTGATTTTCGTGGTAAAAATGTAGTTCTATATTTTTATCCGAAAGATATGACTCCAGGGTGTACAACTGAAGCGTGTGATTTTCGAGATGCATATGGATTATTTCAAGAGAAGGATACAGTTATTCTTGGTGTAAGCCCTGATTCAGCGAACAGACATCTGAAGTTCATTGAGAAGCATGAACTTCCATTTGTACTTTTAGTAGATGAAGATCATAAGGTAGCGGAATTGTATGATGTTTGGAAGTTGAAAAAGAACTTTGGGAAAGAGTACATGGGAATTGAGCGCTCTACATTCCTTATTAATAAAGACGGTGAGCTTGTAAAAGAGTGGCGTAAAGTGAAAGTGAAGGGACATATTGAAGATGTTCTTTCTTATATAAAGTAAATCCATTGTGGAGATAAAATATATAGAAGTAAGGCGAGTGTCTATACATATTTTATTGTCTTACATAAAGTGAAGTGTAGGGCATACCTCCTCAGATGATAGTATTCCAAGTGCGATTATGTCGCACTTTTTTTCTATTGTAAATGCATAAAAAATAGGGAAAGATACATAAGAATAAGGCTATATGCAAAAATAAACCACATACTTATAGTAGAAATATTGACGATTTATAAGAAAAGGAGTACACTCTTTATAAGAATTATAAAATAATAATCCGTATAGAATCGGGGTGCATGACGGTGGTCAAAGAAGAATTAAAAGAAGCGCTAGAAATGCTGAAAAATACGGGTGTACGCATTACTCCACAGCGTCATGCTATTTTAGAGTACCTTGTGGAATCTATGACGCACCCAACAGCGGATGAAATTTATAAAGCATTAGAAGGTAAGTTTCCAAATATGAGTGTTGCAACTGTCTATAATAACTTGCGTGTATTTAAAGAGGTTGGACTTGTAAAGGAATTAACTTATGGAGACGCTTCAAGTAGATTTGATTATGTTACAAGTCAACATTATCATGTGATTTGTGAAAAATGTGGTAAGATTGTTGATTTTCCTTATGGAGGTTTGGAACAGCTTGAAGAGGAAGCTGCGAAAACGACAGGCTTCGTTATTAATAGTCATCGCTTAGAAATTTATGGCGTTTGTCCAGAGTGTCATAAGGCGTAATATATAATAAAGAAAGAGGCTGACGGCTTTACGTCAACCTCTTTCTTTATTATATATAGGAAGTACGTTAGGTTCAGGGGGAGTTAAAATGTTCGGTACACAACCTCATTTAATTAAAGAAAAATACAAAAGGTGATTTCTTGATTAAGAAATCACCTTTTCATGTTTAGTTTTGTAAGGATGCATTGTCTCCGTATATACTTATGACTTATAGCTCTTCTTATTATATTTTTCATCAAATTCTTTTCCTTCTAGATTTCGATCCATTGTTAAAGGTTGGTTGCAATGCATACATGCGTCGACACGACCGAGCATTTTTGTAGGTTTATCGCAGCTTGGACAAATAATTTGTACAGTTTTAGTAGATAACATACCAATCCAAAAGTAAACGACAGTACTAGCGATAACAGCTAAAAAGCCAACCATCATAAATGTTGTCATAATAATAATGTTCTCACGAAAAAAGACTCCTAAGTATGCAATAAAGAGACCGATAAATACTAAACTTAATGCAAAGGTCCGGATTTTATTGATTTTGTTCGAATATTTAATGCCCATTCTCACCACGCTCCTATAACAATAATATAACATAAAATTTAGAATTTTCACTCGTCTAAAAATGTGATAGAGTGATAAGATATGAAATTTGGAGTAGGATGAAGGGAAGCTATAATGGCTTTTGGAACATGAGTTTAAAGTTTTAACGGGATGTGAAATTTTTTTATGAAAAGTATTGACCCTTTATGTACCGCATGATATATTAATAACCGTCGCTGATGCAGCAACGCAGAAAACGACAAAAAAGAAATTAAAAAACTTAGTTGACATCAAAAAACGAAAATGTTAACATAAGGAAGTCGCAAATGAGCGACTAAGTAGTTCTTTGAAAACTGAACGAAACAAACAACGTGAAACGTCAATTTTTATTTTATGATGCTAGACAAACTAACTTTATTGGAGAGTTTGATCCTGGC